>CAXNFK010000067.1:0-6829 GCA_964201775.1 Candidatus Nanopelagicaceae bacterium | reverse complement strand
TAATGCTCTGATCCATCTATTGAACATTTACGTACCGAACCACCATTTGCACTTAAAGTCGGAGCACCACATCGTGCACAGAACTGATGTGTGTGATGCCAGTTAGCGATAGCTTGTGAATGAATGGCAAGTCCCATTTCAAGTTGCGATAAGAAATCGCCTAGCGTTCTGAGAGTTTGATAATTTTCAAGAGTTTCAAAGCTTTCAAAATCCATAGCATCACTGCACCAAGCGAAATATGAGATGCCATTATCTATGCCGAGAAATAACTCTTCACCATCTGCAAACTTGGCATCTTTTCGAAGCTTTGCAATTTGTTCCGCGCTCTGAAAATCCAATTCATGGTTTTGTTTGACCCGAAATTTGCCCGATGCGAAGTGCAGAATTCGGGCGCTCTTCCAAAGTTTCGCTAATTCATCAGGTTTTGTTCGAAGCTCACCAGAGCGATCTACTGCCTCGCTGGCTAATGGGAGTTTCAAAACATTCACCCGCAGACCCTACTAGGGCAGGCAAATTGGGGCGAGAAATGCATATGAAATCCTTATAAGGTGCGCAAATGCGGATTACTTCCTGGAACGTGCTCCATGGGCAAGGTGCAACAAATTTCCGGGCTATTGCAAATGCGTTAGAAGTTGGTCGCTCTGATTTTGTAATTGGTGTTCAAGAAGTTGATGCATTTCAAGATCGTTCGGATCAGGTTTTTCAGGTGGCCGATTTAGCAAGTGAATTAGGTGCAACATACTTCGGTTTCGTACGTTGCGTTATTGGAACACCGGGATTTAAGTGGCGCAAAGTTAGAAAGGGTGAGGCGGTTTTGATTACTAACTCTGACTTAATGAATTCTGGTCGGAATTCGGACAATCCGCCTTCATATGGAATTGGATTGATTACAAATGTTCCAGTGAAGAAATGGGAAATTTTGGCACTTGGAAAATCAGTTGTTGGATTGCCACTGGTGTTTCCTGATGTATCCAATGGCGAGAATGCTGCCGGTGATTCCAAGGCCAGACCGAAAGTTAGATTTATCTATGTGAAGGATGAACCAAGATACGCAGTAGCTGCGCAGTTGGAAAATGGCTACACAGTTGTGAATGTTCATCTTTCGTTTGTGCCTCTAGTTAATTTGTATCAGTTATGGCGAGTGAAGCGTTGGTTAGCCAATATGCCAGGCAAACACTTTTTAATTGGTGATTTAAATTTGCCTTTTAATATTCCAGTGAAATTATCTAAGTGGAAATCACTGGTCTCCATGGCGAGCTATCCAACTTGGCAACCCAAGATTCAGTTTGATTACATACTGAGCGATAACACGACAAGTGTTGCGGTTCGGCCAATACAAATACGCAGTGATATCAGTGATCACTTGCCAGTGACTATAGAAATTAGTTGATTTTCATCTAACAAATCTGCTGGTCGCACTGTTTCATTTGAACCAACGTAATGGAACGCGGCGCTTATGTTTTCGAGGGCAATACCGAACAACTTTGAATAAGCCAGGCGATACATCGCTAATTGAATTGCAGCAGCCGCTAAGTCATCTCCGCTCTTGGTTTTACCGGTCTTCCAATCAACTACTTCATAGTGCCCGTTCTTCTCATAGACCGCATCTATGCGCCCACGAAGTAAAACCCCACCCAGAACTGTTTCAAATGGCACTTCAATTCCACCAGGCGCCGGATCGCGTTCGGCCCAATCACTTTCTAACCACTTAGCTTTCAAATCTTCTAGCGGTATTTCGTCCGCGTTAACTTGGGCGCCCGCTGTTGCATATAAATCATCCTCATCTAAAACTTGTGGATCTTTATATTGTGCTTCTATCCAGAGGTGAAATGCCGTTCCACGTCTTGCATATTTATCAATGTGATTTGGCATCGGACGTCGAATATTTAGCGCAAGTGCGTCAGGATCTTCTGCAAGATTAACTAAGGTTGAAACTGACATTCGAGTTGGAAGATTTACCTGGAGATCTGCTTTCCGCTCTCCCACTTCTGCAATTAGAGCAATCGCATCATTTGCTAATCCAACTTGTTCTGGTGTTTTAGCGGCATCAAGTAAATCTTGTGGAGTTGCGAAAGCAGAATTCTTTGAAACAAATTCCACAGTTTCACGGACAAGGTCAGCACGAGTAGATTTTGCTGGCCAAATTCCAGTTCTAGGATTTGTTCGAGTTGGGTTCTCTGAAGTTGGTTTAGCCATTTCAAATATTTTGTTCGCTGGATTTACTGAATCAACAACTGATTCAACTAAGTCATATAGAGCGCTGCCATCGACTGGGTCCATTCCATTTCCGAACCAAGAGGCCGTCGCAATTAAATTAATTTTTGCCCGAGTAAATGCAACATAGGCCAGCCGCCATTCTTCCTCTTCACGGCGCTTCTTCCATGATTCTTTGACCACATCAAGCGCCTTGCGGACTTCGACATGCTTTGGAGAATTCGAAGGGAAAACAAAGTCATCGAATTGCGTTGCATCCCCACGAAGTGAAATTGGTAGCGCAGCAGAATTAGAGGTCCAGAGATCTAAATTCTTGCCAGAACTTGGAAAGTTATCCGTTACTAATCCGGGAACTGCAACAAAGTCCCATTCCGAACCTTTAGCAGCGTGAATAGTAAGTATCTGAACTGCATACTTATTAGCAGCCACTGATACTGGTTTTAGTCCGCCTTCTTCGGAGTCTGCAATCTTTAACCATTCTAGGAAGGTTGAGATAGTTCCACCGTTTCGCTGAAACTTTGCGGCTTCATCCAAGAAGGCATCTAAGTGCTTGCGGCCTTGAGCGAATCCATCGCGCACCATAACTTCAGTATCTAAGAATAAGAATCTCTCTGCTTCCATAATTGAGTCGGTAATTGAGCCAACTAAATATCTGCGTAATTCACGTAACTCTTTTGCGAATTTCAAAAGTCTTTCATAGCCAATTTCTGAGAAGTTTTCGCGTGGTGCCTTTTCAAATACTTCAAGAGCTTCAATCGCACTTCCCATAGCAAATTCTTCGGCCTCCATCACATCGGCATTTGGCGTCTCCATAATTTTGCCAACAGTTTTGCTTAAGGATTGATCAAAGTTTGCAATTAGGGATCTGGAGAATTTTCCTAGGGCCGCTAAGTCTTTAGCTCCAATTGCCAATCTTGGGCCAGTGAGTAAGCGCATCAGCGAGCTGCCATTATCTGGAAAAGTTAATACTCGTAGCAGAGCCAAGATATCGGCAACTTCGGGAACATGGATTAGCCCCCCAAGTCCAACAATTTCAACTGGAATATTTTTTGAACGAAGCGCCTGTTCGATCTCACTTATATATTTACGGGAGCGAACTAAAACCGCAAAAGTTTGTGGTGATTCGGCATCTGCTAATCGCTCTGGCGCAAACCAATGTTTCTCGAAATGTTCGGCAATTCCAGTTGCCTCCATCGCTAAAGTTTCATACTGCCCACAAAGCAGAGTGCCTGGCCCTGCTCCTGGTCGAAGTTTTAACCGCTTCACACTTGCAGCTTTGCCACCTCTAGCGACAATCAACTTTCCTATTTTGTCGACGGTTTCATTTGCAATCTTCAAGATGTTTTCATCATTACGCCAAGTTCTGAGCAAGTTGTGCTCGATACATTCACTAGTTGAATTGCCAACAAAATATTTGCCGAAGGTATCTAGCGTTTGGGCACTAGCGCTGCGCCACCCGTAAATTGCTTGGTTTGGGTCCCCGACCGCTGTCACGGCATGGCCATCACCAAATAGCGCGGATAGGAATTTAACCTGGCTTACCGAAGTATCTTGATATTCATCTAAGAGAACAATTTTAAATTTAGCGCGCTCGGCATCAATTATTTCCTGACCGAATTCGCCATTAACAAGTTTGGCAACAAGTGACATTTGATCATTGAAGGTTAATAGCCCACGCTCATGTCGATATCTCTCGTATTCATCAACCATTGGCAATATCGCCAAGCGTTCTTTGAGTGAGGACTGTAAGTCGCGTACTGGATCATTTGACTGACTATCGGAAATGGTTGCAAATTTATCAAGAATTGATTCGCAGAATTCGCGGACCTCAGCAGTAGTTTTCCCATGTTCACCAAGCGCCGCCGATAATCCCATTACTTTGTCTACGATTGTTTTTGCAGAATGCGAAATATCGCTTCCATTCGTCGCTTCACTCGCAAAATTATTAACGATGTTATTTGCAATCTGCCAGGCCGCAGCCTCGCCAATTGGGTCAGAAGTTGCGTCAACACCAATTCGAATTGCATGTTCGGATAAAACCCGGCCAGCGTAGGAATGATAAGTAGAGACCGAAACTGCAATATCTATCTCATTCTTACTTGTCGCATCAATCGGGAGATATCCAATCTTGCGAAGTTGGCGTAGACGTTTTCTGATTCGAGATGAGAGTTCACCGGCTGCTTTTCTCGTAAAAGTTAGGCCGAGAATTTCTTCTGGTCGCACAATTCCATTTGCGACTAGCCAGAGAACACGCGCGCTCATTGTTTCGGTCTTTCCAGAACCTGCACCAGCAATTACAACAGTTGGTCCAAGATGCAACGATTCGATAATCGGAATTTGTTCATCGCTCGGGCCCTTAAATTTTGGATCTATCGTGCGAAGCGCATTACCGATATCTTCGGCAGAATACTTGATATTGTCCTTGTTTATTAAGTTAGTCACTGAATTAGTCACTGGTCGATCACCGTCCGCCCCTGTGGCTGGATGGGACAAAGTCCTTTAACGGCGCACATTCGGCAGCGATCGTTAACGGTTGCCGTGAATTCATTCGCTGACATCGCATCGGCGGCAGCAACAACCTCGGTCTTAATTGTTTCGTGATCTTTAACTGGTTGTGGCTTGGCAGATGCAGATTTTGAATCTGTTCCTAAAAATAGTAACTCGGCGCCTGCGCTCAAGATGCCAGGAGATTCACCACTGAATGCTTCTTCATAAACTGCGAGTTGATAACCAGCAAGTTGTTTATGGTCTTCCGCTTTCTTCTTAGTGATATCTGGAGCACCAGTCTTTAAATCAACGATGTAAACCCGGCCCTCGGAATCAACTTCAACTCGATCGACACTGCCATTAAATAACGCCCGTCCAATAACTTTTTCGAACTCTGCTTCGACGGCAAATAGCATCCGCTTCGATTTATTCTCGGAGTGCCACTTGTAGAATTTCTCTAATTTTTCTAGCGCTAATTTAAATTGATAATCACGGACCCAACCCTTATTGCCATCAATTAATTGCCAACCATTTTCAAGTCGGGTTGCAAGTTCATCAAATGTTAAACCAGGTTCACCCTTCAACATTGCTGCGAGTGAGTGAATTGCTATTCCCAGAAGCTGCGCTGTGGAATCACCATCGCGACCACCGCTCTTTTCAATAAACCACTTAAGCCCACATTCAGAGAAAGATTGCAGATTGCTTGGTGATACTGAAACTTGGGCATCTGGTGGCAGAACTGGTTCGGTGCTACTTGGTTTTAATCCGCCTAACCAATTTTCAACTTTTGCACTTTGAATTTCTTTCGTCGCTAGCGTTTGTAGCACCTTTGCCGAGAACTCCGCATCACTATTTTTCGAATCAGAGCTATTGAGATTGCGACGTAGCGTTGAAACTAAAGCTTGTGGTGTTAGAGATCTTGGAAGATCGATAACTTCTGCTTCAATCGAAGAAATTCCATGAACATGTTCGTAAAGCTCTTCAAAATATTGTGAAGGTTCAGAGTCATCCTCTTTGGAGTATGCAGTAATAACTAATGCGGCTTTAGCCCTAGAAACCGCAACTTTTAGCAGCCGGCGTTCATCTTCAACTAGCGCACTTGCTGCACTTGCCTCAATCTCGCGACGGGCGGTTGCCTCAGTTCGCTCTGACTCAACAAGTCGTTCGCTACCGAGCAGAGAACCACGTGCCTTTAGATTTGGCCAGGCACCTTCTTGTAATCCAGTAATCGCAACTAAATCCCATTCCAAACCTTTTGCGCTGTGCACGGTCATAACACTTACGACTTCGCCCCGTTGGCCGCGAGCAGCAATTGCATCACTTTGAATTGATTCACTAAGTATTTGATCTAAAAACAATTGTGGATCTGATCCAGGCATACGTTCGGCAAAGCGGCGCGCAGATTCAAACAAGGTAATTACTGCATCTAAATCTCGGTCCGCTGCGGCTCCGCGCATTCCACCTTTTAGCGCCCGATTGCGCCAAGTCATGGCAAGTGAGTCGCCTTCATAATTCTTAGCAGTGCTCCAGATTGCCCAAATTAAATCCGCGATATCAACGCTACTTGAACCTTTGGAATTCATTCGCACAACTTTGCGGGCCTCGGCAATTACATCTGCAACTCGTTTTAATGAGAGTAATTGCTCCCATGGAAGTGGTGCATCATTATGATCAATAATTTCCAGAATTATTTGAGTTGATGGTTTCGCATCATCGCCAGGTTCCCGTAATTTTCCAAGATCAATTCTCATCTGACGCAGCGAAAGCGCATCAGCGCCACCAAACTCGGAGAATAGAACTTCTTCAATTAAATCCCAATTGCTCGGAATCAATTTAATGTTTCCAAGAGCAATCTGTGCGATCGTTAAAATTGGCTTTATCGCCGGATTTTCACCGAGCGCTTGGGCATCTGAATCTATTTGAATCGGAATATTATTTAGCGCGAAGGCTCTGGATATTGCCGAAACTCCAGCACCTGGTGAACGCAGAATTACCGCCATTTGTGACCAGGCAATTCCATCTCGTAAATGCGCAGATCTAAATGCGTGGGCGATGTAGTTTGCGCAATCAGATTGGCTGGCAAGCTTTGCCACATCGATTCTAGAAGTAGCGTCGTCCCTTGGTTGTG
>CAXNFK010000066.1:0-7045 GCA_964201775.1 Candidatus Nanopelagicaceae bacterium | reverse complement strand
CAAAAGGGCAAACCCAGCGAGTTGTAAGTCGCATCGATGCGATTACTTCCGCTCATGCTGCGGCAGCGCAGTACCGTCCCGGCCAAATTCGATGATCCCCGAGCTAACCGGATGGAAACATCTGCGCAGCGGAAAAGTCCGGGATTTATACACGAATGAAAAAGAAGAACTTCTCATCGTTGCTTCCGATCGAATATCTGCCTTTGATTACATCTTGCCAACAGCAATTCCAAATAAAGGAAAGCTATTAACCCAACTCTCACTCTTCTGGTTTGATCAATTAAAGGACGTTGTTCCAAACCACATTGTTTCAACTGATGTTCCAAGTGAAGTTGCCGGGCGCGCAGTAATTGTTAAACCACTAATTATGTTTCCAGTTGAATGTGTTGCTCGCGGATACCTTGCTGGCTCTGGTTGGGTGGAATATCAGAAATCACAAACGGTCTGCGGAATTAAATTGCCTGCAGGCTTAAGCGATGGTTCTAAATTGCCACAACCGATTTTCACGCCAGCGACAAAGGCTGAAGATGGCGAACACGATGAGAACATCACATATGAAAAGTGCGAAGAAATTATCGGCGAGCAAGCCGCAGAAATTCTAAAAAAGTTGACCCTCGCCCTTTACGCCAAGGCTCATGATTTCGCCGCGACAAAAGGAATCATCTTGGCAGATACGAAATTCGAATTTGGCATCGACCCATCTGGCATGATTTGCCTAGGCGATGAAGCCTTAACCCCTGATTCATCTCGGTTCTGGGAACCAGATACTCATTATTCTTACGATAAACAATTTGTTCGCGACTGGTTATTAAATTCCGATTGGGATCGAAATAGCAATCCACCACCACTTCCCGATGACGTAGTTGCAAAGACGCAAGAGCGTTACACAAGCGCATTCGAATTAATCACTGGAAGGAAATTTTAAATGGCCAAAATAATTGTCGAGGTTATGTTGAAACCCGAAATCCTCGATCCCCAAGGTCAAGCAGTGGCTTCGGCGCTACCCCGCTTAGGTTTCACCTTTGCCAAGTCAGTGCGTCAAGGAAAGCGCTTTGAAATCGAAGTCGATGGCGATCCAACACCTGCGCAATTAGCAGAAGTCGAAAAAGCCTCAGAAACACTTTTATCTAATCCAGTTATTGAAACTTACATAGTAAAGATCGAGAAGTAATGTCATTTCGCATCGGTGTAGTTACCTTTCCAGGATCACTCGATGATCGCGATGCCGCCCGCGCTATTGAATTGGCTGGCGGAATTGCAGTTCCGTTATTCCACGCAAGTGATGATTTAAAAGAAGTGCAAGCAGTAGTTCTGCCCGGTGGATTTTCTTACGGTGATTATTTACGTTGCGGCGCAATCGCTCGCTTTGCCCCAATTATGAATTCAATTGTCACAGCCGCAAACCACGGCTTTCCAGTTCTTGGTATCTGCAATGGCTTCCAAGTTCTCTGTGAATCACATTTATTACCAGGCGCACTTACCCGCAACAGCAACTTGCACTTCTTATGTCGAGATCAAAAGTTAAAGATTGAAAACACAAACACCATGTGGACAACTGGTTTCAAACAAGGTCAAGAGATTCTGATTCCACTTAAGAATGGTGAAGGCTCTTTCCAATGTGATGATGAAACTTTGAACATGCTCGAAAACGAAGGCCGCGTTATCGCACGCTATGTTGATTTCGATCCAAATGGTTCTCGCAATCTAATCGCCGGTATTTCAAATGAACGTGGCAATGTTGTTGGCCTTATGCCACACCCAGAACATGCAATCGAATCTTTAACTGGACCGAGTACCGATGGCTTAACTTTCTTCACATCAGTCCTACATCAACTAGTAGGTCGCTAATGGCACTCGATACCGTCAAAGCCGCAACCGAAAACCCAAATACAGTTCAACCATTTGCTGAACTTGGTTTAAAGGAAGATGAATACGCCCGCATCAAAACAATTCTTGGTCGCCGCCCAACTTCAAGTGAATTAGCGATGTATTCCGTTATGTGGTCCGAACATTGTTCTTACAAATCTTCAAAGGTGCACCTAAAACAATTTGGCGAGAAAGCAGTTAAGTCCGACGCTCTTCTAGTTGGAATCGGTGAAAATGCTGGTGTTGTAGATATCGGACAGAACTACGCAATCACATTCAAAATTGAATCCCACAACCACCCCTCATTTATCGAGCCATATCAAGGCGCCGCAACCGGTGTTGGTGGCATCGTTCGCGATATTTTGACGATGGGCGCCCGCCCAATTGCAGTTATGGATCCACTTCGCTTCGGTCTTGCCGATGCACCAGATACTCGCCGCTTGCTTCCCGGAATTGTTGCTGGCATCGGTGGTTACGGAAATTGTTTGGGGCTACCAAATATCGGTGGCGAAATTGTTTTCGATGAAACCTATGCTGGAAACCCATTAGTAAACGCGCTCTGTGTTGGCGTAATGAAACATGAAGATATCAAGCTGGCAACTGCGCACGGCACTGGCAACCTAGTTGTTCTCTTCGGTGCAAAGACTGGCGGCGATGGCATCGGTGGCGTATCTGTTCTTGCATCCGAAACATTCAATGCCGCAAAACCAACAAAACGCCCATCAGTACAAGTTGGCGATCCATTCGCCGAAAAAGTTTTAATTGAATGCTGTCTAGAAATCTTCAAAGCGGATTTAGTTATTGGTATCCAAGATCTTGGTGGCGCCGGGCTTTCTTGTGCAACCAGTGAACTCGCATCTGCCGGCAGCGGTGGCATGCAGATCAATCTTGAAAAAGTTCCGCTGCGCGACCCATCACTTTCACCAGAAGAAATCTTGATGAGCGAATCTCAGGAACGCATGTGCGCAATCGTGGCACCGACGAAAATCAAAACATTTATGGCAATCTGCAAGAAATGGGATGTCACCGCAACAGTTATCGGCGAAGTCACAAGTGGCGAACGCCTTCACATAACTTTCAATGGCGAATTAATTGTTGATGTCCCACCCCGCACAGTTGCTCACGATGGCCCGGTCTACAACCGCCCAATTAAAAAACCTGATTACGTCGATAAATTAGCAAAATCAACATTCACAGTTCCACTTCCAACTGCGCCCGATGAAGTTAAAGCCGCAGTCCTAAAATTAATTGCCAGTCCAAACATCGCAGATAAATCTTGGGTGACATCGCAATACGATAAATATGTTCAAGGTAATACCGTTCTTGCCCAACCCGAAGATTCCGGTTTAATCCGTATCGATGAACAAACACATCTTGGTGTTGCAGTTTCCACCGATGCAAATGCCCGCTGGTCTTACTTAGATCCATACGAAGGTGCGAAGTTAGCACTGGCCGAAAGTTGCCGAAACATAGCTACTTCAGGGGCTAAACCACTGGCAGTAACAAACTGTCTTAACTTTGGTTCACCTGAAGATCCAGGTGTTATGTGGCAATTCGCGGAAACTGTTCGTGGCCTTGCCGATGCATGCTTAGAACTCGGTCTACCAATTACTGGTGGAAACGTTTCCTTCTATAACCAAACTGGCGATGTCGCAATCCTTCCAACTCCAGTTATCGGTGTTCTTGGTGTTATCCAAGATGTTCGCAAGCGCACCCCAATGGGAATTCCAAACGCCGGCCTTGATCTTTATTTAATCGGAAAATACAACGGCAATTTATCTGGCAGCGAATGGGCTTATCTTCACGGCGAAATTGGAAACGTATCGCCAGTCGCAGATCTCGACATGGAGAAGCGCTTAGTTAATTTTCTTCTAGATGGCCAACCAATCTTTGAATCAGCACACGATGTTTCAAACGGTGGGCTAGCTGCAACTCTCGTTGAATCAGTTCTTAAAAACCAAATAGGTGCTCGCGTTGAATTAAATGATGTTGCCAACGCACTTTTCAGCGAAACCCCTGGTCGCGTCTTAGTTTCAATCAAAGATAGTGCAACAAATGAAATCGTTAAATTAGCCGGCAAATATCAAATTCCAATTTACAAAATTGGCACAACCGGCGGCACGGATCTAGAAATCAATCTCTCCGTAATTTCTATCGAAGAACTTTCCAAAGCCCACACCGAAACTTTCCCGAAGTTATTTGGATAATTGATGCGAGATCCCGAAATCATGAGCCAAGTTAAAACAATCCTTGCCAAGATTTCCAAAATTGCACCGGGCCACGCAGTCGAACTTCGCATCCCACCGTATTCGGCAATTCAATGTGTCGAAGGTCCAAAACACACACGTGGCACCCCACCAAATGTTGTCGAGATGAGCGCCGATGTTCTCTTCGATATTTCAGAAGGAAAAATTGATTGGACCAGCGCAATTTCAGATGGTCGCATCTCGGCATCTGGTGAAAGATCAGATTTATCCGCACTCTTCCAACAACTCAGCGCTGCGGAATAGGATTACGACATGGCCCGCCGTCCTGATGGAAAATTAACTTTCGAACTTTACGAAGGCGAATACCTGCCCCAAGATGAATGCGGAGTCTTTGGTGTTTGGGCACCTGGCGAAGAAGTCGCAAAGCTAACGTTTTACGGGCTCTATGCCCTGCAACACCGCGGCCAAGAATCTGCTGGCATCGCAACAAGTGATGGCGAACGAATCTTTGTTTACAAAGATATGGGTCTGGTCTCCCAAGTATTTACGGAAAGTGATCTCGCAACACTCACCGGCAACTTAGCAATCGGCCATTGCCGCTACAGCACCACTGGTTCATCAACTTGGAACAATGCCCAACCAACTCTGCGCGCAACTAACCACGGCACACTTGCGCTCGCCCATAACGGAAACTTAACTAACACCGGCGACCTAGCCGAAAAACTTTCAAAGATAATTACTGAAAAGAACGATGACGGCCTGCACGCAACAACCGATACCGAAATCATGACTGCACTTATCGCAGCCCAAGAAGGCAAAAACTTTGAATCATCTGCCCTTGAAGTTCTACCCCAACTTAAAGGCGCATTCTCACTCGTCTTCATGGATGAACACACTCTGTATGCCGCCCGCGATCATCACGGTGTTCGACCGCTAGTAATCGGAAAACTAGAACATGGTTGGGTTGTCGCATCCGAATCTGCAGCACTCGACATTGTCGGCGCATCATTTGTTCGCGAAGTTGAACCCGGTGAATTTATTGCCATCGATCAAAATGGATTACGTTCACACCGCTGGGCAACACCAGAACCAAAGGGTTGCATCTTTGAATATGTTTATCTAGCACGCCCCGACACATCTATCTCTGGTCGTAATGTGCACGCAACACGTGTTGCAGTTGGCGAACAACTTGCCAAAGAACATCCCGCAATCGCCGATCTTGTTATCCCAGTTCCAGAATCCGGAACACCGGCCGCAATTGGTTATGCCAAAGCATCCGGCATTCCATATGGCATGGGCCTAGTAAAAAATTCTTATGTTGGTCGCACATTTATTCAACCAAGCCAGACAATTCGCCAACTTGGTATCCGCTTAAAATTAAATCCACTTCGCGAAATTATCGAAGGCAAACGCATAGTCGTTGTCGATGATTCAATCGTTCGCGGCAACACCCAGCGTGCATTAGTCAGAATGTTGCGCGAAGCCGGCGCCCTTGAAATCCACGTCCGCATATCTTCGCCACCAGTTAAATGGCCTTGCTATTACGGCATCGATTTCGCATCACGTGCTGAACTCATTGCAGCAGGCCTAGAAACTGAAGAAATCCGCAGATCTATCGGCGCCGATTCCCTCGGTTATGTTTCGATGGAAGGCCTGATTGCTGCAACAACAATTGCCGAAGATAAATTGTGCACCGCATGTTTCAGCGGCAAGTATCCAATTCAAATTCCCACCGACCTTTCTGCTGGCAAGAATTTATTAGAAGTTGTGAACCGCTACGAATAATGAGCACATATAGCCAAGCAGGAGTAGACATTGATGCCGGCGATCTAGCCGTGCAATTAATGAAAGAACATTTGAAAAAAGCCCGTCGCCCCGAAGTTGTTGGCGATATCGGTGGCTTCGCTGGTCTATTCGATGTCAGCGCCCTTAAGAAATTCAATCGCCCACTTCTCGCAACATCAACAGATGGTGTCGGCACCAAAACTGAAATTGCTCGCCAACTTGGAAAATACGACACCATCGGTGAAGATCTCGTCGCAATGGTCGTTGATGATTTAGTTGTCTGCGGCGCCGAACCTCTCTTCATGACTGATTACATCGCGGTCGGAAAAGTTTTTCCAGATCGCATCGCTGAAATAGTTTCTGGTATCGCAAAAGGTTGTGCCAAAGCCGGCACCGCACTTATCGGTGGCGAAACTGCCGAACACCCAGGGTTATTAAAAGAAGATGAATTCGATATTGCAGGCGCAGCCACCGGCGCTGTTGATTACGCAAATCTTCTTGGCGCCGAAAAAGTTAAAGCCGGTGACATCATCATCGCAATGCCAGCAAGTGGCATCCACGCAAATGGGTTCTCACTTGTTCGCCATATTCTCAAAACTAAAAATCTAAAACTTACCGACACCCCACAAGGTTTCTCAAAAACCCTTGGCGAAGTTCTACTTACCCCAACTGAAATTTATTCACTCGATTGCCTTGCACTAATCAAAGGCATAAAAGAGAACCTCCACGCTTTCACTCACATCACCGGTGGTGGCATTGCCGAGAACACTGCCCGTGTTATCCCGGCCGGCCTCAAAGCGGTTTACGACAGATCGACCTGGGCTCTGCCAATCGAGATGCAATATCTGGCTCAAATCGGTGGCGTCCCACAAGCCGACATGGAGCGCACCTGGAACTGTGGCATCGGAATGGCCGCCATCGTCGCCCCAGAGGCGGCAGATCTGACCATCCGAAGTCTTGCCGCACGTGGCATGAAAGCCTGGGCAGCCGGCAACATTCAGGCAAATCTCACAGCAACGCATGCGCAAAACGGCGAATCTGCGTTGGAAGCCACCTTCGCTACGCGATAACCTTCGGGTCTGAAGAACTCATAACTTATAAAGCGAGAAGGAGGTCACGCGCATGGGGCGAGGCCGACAAAAAGCAAAAGCCACACGAGTAGCTCGTGATTTGAAATATTCAAATAC
>CAXNFK010000065.1:0-7052 GCA_964201775.1 Candidatus Nanopelagicaceae bacterium | reverse complement strand
TGCAATCTAACGCGAGCAGAACCTGGAACAACTAGCATGCGAACTTCTTTAGAAATCTTCTTTCCTTTAAGCACATCTGCAGCAGAACGTAAATCTTCGATACGACCATTGGTGCAAGAACCTAAGAAAATTGTGTCGACCTTAATATCTTTAAGAGGTGTGCCAGCAACAAGTCCCATATAAGTAAGGGCTCGTTCTGCTGCGCCGCGCTCTTCAGCATCAGTGATTTCCGCTGGGTTTGGCACCTTTGAATTAAGCGGTAAACCTTGGCCTGGGTTTGTTCCCCAAGTAACGAATGGTTCTAACTCATTGGCATTTAGTGAAATTTCTACATCAAACTTCGCATCAGAATCTGATTGCAGAGTTTTCCAATATGAAACTGCGGCATCCCAATCAGCGCCCTTAGGTGCATGTGGCTTTGCCTTCAAGTATTCAAAGGTAATTTCATCTGGCGCGATAAGACCGGCGCGGGCGCCCGCTTCGATTGACATATTGCATACGGTCATTCGTGACTCCATTGAAAGCGCACGAATTGCAGAACCGCGATATTCAAGAACGTAGCCCTGTCCTCCGCCAGTTCCAATCTTTGCAATGATTGCCAAAATAATATCTTTACTTGTTACACCTGGCCTTAGCGTTCCTTCAACATTTATCGCCATTGTTTTTGGGCGAACAAGTGGAAGGGTCTGAGTTGCTAGAACATGTTCAACTTCTGATGTTCCGATACCGAATGCAAGCGCACCAAAAGCGCCATGTGTTGAGGTATGTGAATCACCACAGACAATTGTCATTCCGGGTTGGGTAATTCCAAGTTGTGGTCCAACCACGTGAACAATTCCCTGCTCGACATCGCCAAGTGAGTGGATGCGAACCCCGAATTCGGCGCAATTGTTGCGCAACGTATCTACTTGCAGTTTTGAAACTGGATCAGCAATTGGTTTATCAATATTCAGCGTTGGTACGTTGTGGTCTTCAGTAGCAATAGTTAGTTCTGGACGGCGAACTTTTCGATTTGCTAGACGCAGACCATCAAAAGCTTGCGGGCTTGTAACTTCATGAATTAGGTGCAGATCGATATAAAGAAGATCTGGTTCGCCTTCGTGTTGGCGAACAATGTGATCAGCCCAAATCTTTTCGGCTAACGTCTTTCCCATCACAGCCCCTTATTTTTATTCCCAAATACTTGCATTTCAAATGGTGAGATGCCAGTATTACATCGTGGACAGAAAGAATAGCGGAGTTGGCGTATTAGATAAAGCCGTAAAAATTCTTGCCTGCCTTGAAGCCGGCCCGCATTCACTATCTGAACTTGTAGCCGCAACTGGAATCGCTCGCCCTACTGCGCATCGATTGGCAGTAGCACTTGAATTTCATCGCATGGTTTCTAGAGATTACGCCGGCCGTTTCATTCTGGGCCTTAGATCATCTGAATTAGCTTCAGCCGCGGGCGAAGATCGGTTATTGGCCGTTGCTGGCGCTGCGTTAGCCGCACTTCGCGATGCAACCGGTGAAAGCTCCCAACTTTATCGTCGCCAAGGTGACCAACGTATTTGTGTGGCTACAGCCGAACGTTTATCTGGGCTTCGAGATTCAGTTCCAACCGGAACCGTATTAACTATGCAGGCCGGTTCTGGCGCCCAAATACTTCTTGCTTGGGAAGATGCTGACAAATTACATCGCGCCCTTAATAATTCGAAATTTACTGCGGCTTCACTCGCTGCTGTCAGACGCCGTGGTTGGGCGCAATCAGTTGGTGAACGTGAAGCCGGCGTTGCATCTGTATCTGCTCCAGTTCGCGGTCCAAATAATAAAGTTATTGCTGCAGTAAGTATTAGTGGACCCGTTGAAAGATTAGGCCGTCAACCTGGCCGAATTCATGCCGCTGCCGTTGTTGCAACAGCCGCTAGATTGACCGAGCATTTAGCTAAAAAATAGCGGCACATCAGGCTTTTTTGCCAGTTTCACACGATAAATAACTAAGATTCCAATGTGCAGAGCTCGCCAGAAATCCTAAAGGCTCTCGAGAATGAATCGATAGAAATTCTCCGAGAGACCGCCGCCTCGTTTGCCAAACCGGTGATGCTCTATTCAATTGGAAAAGATTCCTCAGTCCTATTGCACCTTGCTCGAAAAGCTTTTTATCCAGCGCCAATTCCATTTCCACTTTTGCATATTGATACCACTTGGAAATTTAAAGAGATGATCTCCTTTCGAGATGAAGTTGCCAGTAAGTATGGTTTGGAATTAATCGTTCACACCAATCAAGAAGGTGTGCAAGAAGGCGTCACTCCGTTTACCCGAGGAATTTCTGAATACACCCGAGTTATGAAAACCTTAGGACTTCGCCAAGCACTTGATAAATATGGGTTTGATGGTGCAATTGGTGGATCGCGTCGGGATGAAGAGAAGAGTCGGGCCAAAGAACGAATATTCAGTGTTCGTGAAGCTGGCCACCGCTGGAATCCAAGAGAACAGCGTCCAGAACTTTGGCGCACTTACAACACTCGCCTTCGCCCAGAACAATCAATGCGAATTTTTCCAATATCCGATTGGACTGAATTAGATGTTTGGCATTACATAAGTCTGAATGAAATTCCGATTAATCCTCTCTACTTCGCAAAAGAGCGACCTGTAGTTTGGCGCGGTGACCAAATGCTTATGGTCGATGATGAAAGATTCCCGTTAATAAATGGCGAGACCCCAGAGAATCGCTTAATTAGATTTAGAACTTTGGGTTGCTATCCCCTAACTGCAGCAGTTGAATCAACTGCAACAACTATTGCTGAAGTTTTAGCCGAAGTATCAGAAGTTAAATTATCGGAACGTGCCACGCGATTAATTGATGGCGATAAAGAAGATTCAATGGAGAAGAAGAAAACCGAGGGCTATTTCTAATGGCTACTCTAAAAACTAAACCGCTAATTCGCCTCTTAACTTGTGGCAGCGTTGATGACGGAAAATCAACTTTAATCGGCCGGCTACTTGTCGAAACTGACAGCATTCCTCATGACACAGTGGCGACTGCAAGAAGTGTTCGCCGTGGTGGTTCAACAATTGCGGCAGGAGAAATAGATTTCTCACTACTAACCGACGGGCTTGAAGCAGAGCGCGAACAGGGAATCACAATCGATGTTGCATATCGTTCGATGTCACTTCTAAATGGCAGCCGATTGATAATTGCAGACGCACCTGGCCACGAGCAATACACACGAAACATGGCCGTTGCGGCGTCCAGATCTGATGTTGCGCTTGTACTACTTGATGCAGCCCGCGGTGTTAGACCACAGACACTTAGGCATTTAACAATCTGCGCTCTTATGGGAGTAAGTAGAGTTGCAATTGTTATTAATAAATTAGATATGTTTGATTATTCGAAAGAAAAGTTTGCCGAGATTTCTGCGCAAATTGCTCCTGCTGTAGCCCGATTGAACATAGCTGAACATGCAATTATTCCGGTGAGCGCACTCGTCGGAGATAACGTAGTTTTTAAAGGTAAGAATATGGATTGGTATACCGGGCCAACTCTTCTCGAATACATCCAAAATCAGAATTTAGCCGAGGATTCCATGACCAGCCCACACTTTGGAATTCAATACATCTCCAGAGTAGATACCTTTCGCGGATTAGCTGGAACTTTAGTCAATGGAAAATTTAAAGTTGGCGACGAAGTAGTCATCCTGCCGAGTAAGAAGAAGGCAACGATTGCAAAAATGGTCACCTTTGATGGTGACTTAACTTCCGCAGGCCACGAACAAACTCTCAATATCGTTCTCGAACCAGAGGTCGATGCTGCTCGCGGAGATGTTCTCCACCTTGCGACTAATGCAAAACCACCAGCAGATAGATTTACTGCAAATATTGTCTGGCTTGGTGAAGCCGAACTTATCCATAGCCGCTCTTACCTTCTGATTTCAGGATCTACTTCAACGCCGGCCATTGTCACAACTATTAAACATAAAATTAATATCGAATCTGGCGAGCATGATTCTGCTCGTACCCTGAAGATGAATGAAATTGGCGTAGTTGAAATTGCAACCGACTCTCCTGTTGCGCTCTCTAACTACATTGATTCTCGGGAGACCGGTAACTTCATCCTTGTCGACCGTTCTACTTTAAATACTGTTGGCGCCGGAATGATTGTGCATGCGCTGCGTCGTTCTGAAAATGTTACGGAACAAGCATATGAAATTAATGCGGAGAAGCGCGCGGCCCAGAAAGGCCAGGTTGGCAAAGTTCTCTGGTTCACCGGATTAAGCGGTTCTGGTAAATCAACAATTGCTAATGAACTTGCTAAAGAACTCTACGCACTTGGTCGACATGTTTATGTTCTAGATGGCGACAACTTGCGGCTTGGTTTAAACAAGGATTTGGGATTTGCTAAAGAAGATCGCGCCGAAAATGTTCGTAGAGTCTCTGAAGTTGCAAAGCTAATGATGGATGCTGGCCTAATTGTGATTGTTGCACTTGTAAGTCCATTCCGTGTTGACCGCGATCAAGCCCGCGAATTATTTGAACCAGGTAAGTTCATCGAAGTTTGGGTCAATACTCCAGCCGAATTATGTGCGAAGCGAGATCCAAAGGGTCTTTATAAGAAAGCAGCAGCCGGTGAATTGCCAAACATGACCGGAATTGGTCAAGAGTATGAAGCGCCACTCAATGCCGAGATAGTTCTAGATGGAACACTTGAATTGAAAGTAAATACCGAGATAGTTATGGAGGTCGCAAAATGACCTGGCTGCCATTTGCAATTGCGGGCGCCATCGCTCAATTAATTGATGGCTCGCTCGGTATGGGCTTTGGATTAACAAGTTCCACTCTTCTATTAACACTTGGCGCATCTGCCGCAGTTGCTTCTGCCGCAGTTCATGCCGCAGAAATTGGAACAACTCTCGCCTCTGGACTATCTCATTGGCATCGAGAAAATGTAGACACAAAAATACTTGTCCGCCTTGCAATCCCGGGTGGCATCGGAGCGGCGCTGGGCGCAACGTTCTTATCTTCGATTGATTTAACTAACGGGCGTATTTTTATCTCCACAATTTTGTTGTTGCTCGGTTTCATTCTGGTCTACCGAAATATTTTCCAAGCAAATCAACCAAACTTAGTCGAGATCTCGAATCCTAATTATTTAACGTATCTTGGTTTTACCGGTGGTTTCATCGATGCTTCTGGTGGTGGCGGATGGGGCCCGGTTGTAACTCCAACTCTCATGGCTACAACACAAACTGAACCAAAGAAAATTATTGGCACAGTAAGCGCTGCTGAATTCATAGTTGCAGTTTGTGCAAGCTTGGCCTTCTTAGCAAATATTGCACGTCTAGATATTGATTGGGCCGCTGTTGGTGGATTAGCCCTTGGTGGAATTTTAATGGCTCCTATTGCAGCAAAACTTGTCTCCTGGTTGCCTAAAAGACAACTCGGAATTTTTGTTGGTGTAGCCATTATCTTGATTAACGCGGTTCGACTAATCGGATGATAAATTGAAGAAACTAATAATTCACCCAGGTTTTCACAAAACTGGAACAACAGCGCTACAGCAGGCGTTAAGTGAGGTCCGGCATGAATTGCGCGAAGCTGATTTTTATTATCCGCGCATTGCGGGAAACGCTCACCATCGAGCTGCTTGGTCAGTAATTGAAAAAACGTGGGGCTGGAAGAAGCGCGGTGGAAGATTAATGGCGCCAATTGAATTTCAAAAATTAGAGAACAAATTGAGATCTAGCAAAGGCACTTCGATAATCAGTAGTGAGTTCTTCTCGGAAGCTAGTCCTACTCAATTAGCAGACATGGCAAAGCGACTAGGACAATTTGATGTCCAAGTAATTTTCACGTGGCGACCACTTCCATTTATGTTGGCAAGTTCCTATCAGCAGTTTTTGAAATATGGGCTAAAGAAATCTTATTCGGAGTGGCTCGAATCAATTTTTGCAGTATCGGGGGAAGCAAAATTCACGCCATCCTTCTGGAAGCGAAATCTGCATGGTGATGTCGTAGCCCGCTGGGTTGAAACTTTTGGCACAGAAAATGTCTCACTTGTCGCAGTCAATGAATCTAATCCAACCTACCTTTATGAAACATTTGCAGGCCTTGCTGGCATTCCTAATGGGATTTTAAGAGAGCCTGTGCATATGCAGATGAATCGATCCCTAACATTTACAGAAGCTTCACTTTTGCTGGAGATTAATCGGACTTATCCAAAAGATCTTGATTGGGATTCGTATGAGATTTTTATTCGCAAGGGAAACATTAAAGCTTTAACTCGCTCCGATAAGCATGATGAAAGAGATAAAAAGATCCTGACACCAGAGTGGGCCATTGCCAAAGCAGCAGAGTTAAATTCACGAAATGTAGCTCAGATTAAATCCCTAGGAATTAAAGTTGTTGGAGATCTTGATAGAAGTGACTTCTCTAAAATTCCTACAGGATTAAACTCTCCGGTCACAACTATTTCCATAGAAACCGTTTCAAGAGCCATGATTGGCGTTGATATGAGTTCGCTGGAAAGGATGCACGGCAAGGCGATTTCAAAAGAATTCTTCCACCGGTTGAAGAAAATCTTCAAAGCACGATTACATCTTAAATAGCTCTTATTTCTTCCTAGGTGTTGTAGCCCCGACGGGATTCGAACCCGCGTAGCTGGCTTGAGAAGCCAGAGTCCTAGGCCACTAGACGACGGGGCCGAGATTTACTGCTATTAAGTTTTTTACAGCGCTGGGGTACCAGGACTCGAACCTAGACTTACTGAACCAGAATCAGCAGGGCTGCCAATTACCCCATACCCCAAAGAATAAATTCTTCGGGTAAAGGATACCTGAATGGAATGCTCGATATTACCTAGCTTTATAGAAATTCGTGCGGCCCTTCCAATTGTTTAGGTAGCGCTCGGCTGGGCTTTTTAGAACGTCTTCCAAGAGTGTTGCGTAAACATCTCTGAAGTCTGAAGTAACCGCGAGGTCGCCATCTACTAGCTTGGACAATGACGGTTGTTCCCCATAAAAACCACCTTTAATCTTATCGCCAATGATAAACATTGGACCTGAAGTTCCGTGGTC
>CAXNFK010000064.1:0-7092 GCA_964201775.1 Candidatus Nanopelagicaceae bacterium | reverse complement strand
AGGCGCGAAGTCCGCCGTAAATTTCTGATGAGGGATAAACGAAACCTCTGCGTTTTGCGAGGCTAACTATTGTTTCTAAACGATCTGCGGCCATTAAATTCTCCATCCGGCTGGCTGTCGGCGAAAGGCAACGAGCGTTGCAATCGTGGGCCAAGTTTAACGCCCCAACACGCCCGTCTCTGGCCTTTGGAGTGGAAATGATAATCATTTCCATTTTTGTGATACTGTCCCGACATGAACATAGCCATCATCCTCGCAGCGCTTACCGCATTATCAACTTTTGCAGGCGGGGCCTTGGCCCTGAAAGCAAAGGATCGCCTTCATCTAGTCCTTGGACTATCAGCCGGACTTTTACTTGGTCTTGTTGCATTTGATCTATTACCTGAAGTTTTTGAACTTGGGAGCCAAGAATTCTTGCATGCCCCTGTTGTTTCGATTGCCTTGATAGGTGGCTTCTTACTACTTCACTTCTACGAGCGAATCTTTGGCTCACATGAACCAGCTGAATCAGATTACGGTCATGACCACGAGCATTCACATAACTTTGCAGGAGCCTTTGGCGCAATAGCAATGGGTGGCCACGTTTTCCTTGATGGCTTGGCTCTCGGTGTTGCATTTAAAGTCAGCTCTGATTTAGGACTTGTTGTTTTTGTAGCTCTACTTGTTCACGCATTTAGCGATGGGCTAAACACAGTTTCCTTCATGATCAAATCTGGCCTCTGGGGAAAGAAGAGTGTTGGCTTACTTGGTATCGATGCTTTGGCTCGTATCAGCGGAGCCGCTCTTGGTAGCACCCTTGTCCTAAGTGACAATGTGATTGCAATTTATCTAGCAGCATTTTCAGGAATTGTTATTTATCTTGCGACATCACATATCTTGCCTGAAGCTCATTCACGTCACTCACCGCGATTAACGATAGTTGCAACTATTTCCGGTGTCTTAATTATGTGGGGCTTAGTTGCATACCTGCACTCAGGAGATGCTCATTCCCAAGGAGCTGGTCAAGAGATACACCAAGAAGATAAGCACAACCATGAAGAAGAACATGCTGATGAAGATGAGCACGACCACGACGAGAATGAATAAATCTGACCTCAAATTGATAGCAGTTCTTGAGCGAACTGGTGGATTTGCAAGCGCTCAAGAGCTGCATCAAATCCTGCGCCGTGAAGGTGATGGGATTGGCTTAACAACTGTTTATCGCGCCCTGCAATCACTTGTAGATGACAAGATTGTGGATCTTCTACGTCGCGAAGATGGCGAAGCAATTTATCGTCTCTGCGGGGACAACCATCATCATCACTTGGTATGTAAGAGCTGTGGCGATACCGTTGAAATCGAAGGCGGAGCTATTGAAAAGTGGGCAAAGACAATGGCTGAAGAATTTGGTTTCCGCGAAGTTGGGCATACAGCGGAGATCTTCGGAATCTGCTCCAAGTGTTAACAAATGGGCGACTTTAGAGGCATTCCAACCTGTGCATGTCCTACATGTGGCTCACGCCTTTTGGAAATCACTGCATCATTTAGTCCCGACACCTATGAGATTGAAATGTACCTATTAGATAACGCGCGTTGCGCTATGTGCCAGTCACACTTAACCGCTCCAACACCTATAGATTATCCCGCCGCTTAAGCCTTACCGAATCTACGATCGCGCTCCGCATAAATTTCAATTGCTTTCCAAAGCGTATGTCTATCAACATCTGGCCAGAGCACATCCATGAAAACAAATTCGGCATAAACCGATTGCCATGGCAAAAAATTAGATGTGCGTTGTTCGCCGGAGGAGCGCAGAAATAAATCAACATCACTCATCTTTGGGTTATATAAGTGCTTGCTAATCAACTTTTCAGTGATCTGTCCGGGCTTCAATTTACGTTTAGCAACTTGCGTTGCTACTGCTTGCACAGCGTCAACTAGTTCAGATCTGCCACCATAATTTACGCACATGTTTAAGGTTAAAACTTTATTCTTTTTGGTGAGTTCTTCTGCTTCTTGTAATTCACTTATGACACTTCCCCACAGTTTTTGTGGTCGGCCAACCCAGCGAACTCGAACTCCAAGATCATTCATTTCATCCCGACGTCTGCGTAGAACATCGCGATTAAAACCCATTAAGAATTTAACTTCTTCTGGTGACCGTCGCCAATTCTCGGTAGAAAATGCATAAGCACTTAACTCTTTAACTCCAATTTGAATTGCGCCTTGCACCACATCAAAGAGCGCAGCCTCACCGGCTTCATGTCCGGCAGTTCTTGGCAGCCCACGCTTCTTCGCCCAACGACCATTTCCATCCATGACAACAGCAACATGGTTTGGAATCTGCTCCGGCTTCAGCTTTGGAATTGCCATAGTTAAATTCTCTCAACAAGAGGCAGGCTACGTAAACCCCGTTCAATGTGCCACTGCAAATAGGCAGCGATTAAACCAGATGCCTCGCGGCGAGAACGCAGATCACTTTCAACTGCGTTATTCCAATCCCCGGTCATTAAGTTGGCCATAAGTTCTAATGTTTCGGGGTTTGGTGTTGCAGCAGCTGATGGTTTGCAGGTAACACAAACGCTGCCACCGCCAACTAATGAGAAATATTTATGTGGACCGGGTTCATCACATTTTGAACATGTTGTCATCGATGGTGCAAAGCCAGCAACGCCTAGTGAACGCAGAAGATAAGCATCTAAAATAAGCGAGGAGTCGTAAGTTCCATGTGCAAGTGCGCGAAGTGCCCCGACTACCAAATTGAATTGCTGCAGTGCAGGTTCATGTTCATTCTCGGTGAAGCGTTCGGCGGCTTCCAAAATAGAATTCGCGGTGGTCCAATTTTTATAATCCGTAGCCAGCGCATCGCCAAAGTTTTCAATACCTTCGGCCTGTGTAACGATGTCGAACGTTTTGCCAGCATAAAGCTGTAGATCTACATAAGAAGTTGGTTCTAATCGCGCACCAAATTTAGATTTTGTGCGACGAACACCTTTTGCTACTGCGCGAAGTCGGCCATGGTCTTTAGTAAAGAGCGTGATGATGCGATCTGCTTCCCCAAGTTTCTGGGTGCGCAGAACAATTGCTTGATCACGGTAGACGGCCACGGTGGTTACCGTAGCGATAATTACGAGCGAAACCCTCGATTTACAGCAGACACGACGGCCTTAAGTGATGCCGTTGTTGTGCTTGGGTCAATTCCGACACCCCAATAAATTCGCCCAGCAACTTCGCATTCTAGATATGCCGCTGCTTTCGCATCGCCGCCCGCAGAAAGTGCGTGCTCGTAATAATCTAGAACTCGAACGTTTGCATCAGGTAAATATGCATTCATAATATTTACAAAGGCTGCGATTGGACCATTTCCAGTACCGCTAAAATCTTTTGTCTCGCCTTTTTCCAGAAGTTGAACAGTTAAGTGAGCATCTTCATCTAAGTTCGATGATTGCGAAAGTGCCTTCAATTTAAAGCGGCCCCACTTGTTCTGCTCTGCTGGAAGATATTCATCTTCGAAAATCTGCCAGAGATCTGCAGCGCTAAATTCGCCACCTTGCTCATCAGTGTGGCTCTGAACAACTTGGCTAAATTCGATTTGTAAGCGACGTGGTAAATCAAGGTGATAATCGCTCTTCATTAGGTAAGAAATTCCACCCTTACCTGATTGCGAGTTAACGCGAATAACTGCTTCGTATGAGCGACCGATATCTTTTGGATCGATCGGAAGATAAGGAACTGCCCAGGCAATTTCGTGAACATGTTTGCCAGCAGTCTTTGCATCTTTCTCAAGATGTTCCAGACCCTTCTTAATCGCATCTTGGTGTGAACCAGAGAATGCCGTGAATACTAAATCGCCACCATAAGGATGTCGTTCTGGCACACGTAATTGATTGCAATATTCAACGGTACGACGAACTTCATCTAGATCAGAGAAATCAATATGTGGATCTATGCCGTAACTAAACAAATTCAAGCCAAGAGTTACCAGGCAAACATTTCCGGTGCGCTCACCATTTCCAAATAGTGTTCCTTCGATGCGATCTGCCCCAGCCATGTAGCCAAGTTCGGCGGCGGCAACACCAGTTCCACGATCATTGTGTGGGTGAAGTGAGAGCACGATGGAATCGCGATACTTCAAATTACGGTGCATCCATTCGATGGAATCTGCATAAACATTTGGGGTGGCCATTTCGACAGTTGCCGGCAAATTAATAATTGTCTTATGTTGTGGCGTTGGCTTCCACACGTCGTTGACTGCATCGCAAACTTCGACCGCGAATTCTAATTCGGTTCCGGTGTATGACTCAGGAGAATATTCATAAGAAACGATTGTTCCTGGAACAGTTTTCTCATATTCCTTGCAAAGCTTTGCGCCATCTACGGCAATCTTCTTAATGCCCTCTTTATCAAGGCCGAATACCACTCGACGTTGCAAGGTAGAGGTTGAGTTATAAAGATGAACGACAGCTTGCTTTGCACCCTTTATAGATTCAAAGGTGCGAGCAATAAGTTGTTCGCGGGCTTGGGTTAAAACTTGAATAATTACATCATCTGGAACTAAGCCATCTTCAATAATCTTGCGAACGAAATCAAAATCAGTCTGGGATGCACTTGGAAAGCCAACTTCAATCTCTTTGTAACCCATTTCAACAAGCAACTTAAACATCGCAAGTTTGCGAGTTGAATCCATTGGATCAATTAGTGCTTGGTTGCCATCGCGAAGGTCTACTGAACACCACTTCGGTGCGGCTTCAATGCGCTTGGTTGGCCAAGTCCGGTCAGTTAAATCGACAGGGATAAATGGCGCATACCGATGGATCGGCATTGTCGACGGAGTTTGCTTTGGGAAGTTCATAACTCCCCAAGATTACCGCAAGTTATAGGACAGGCAGATACCGGTTTAATTCGTAGGCGCTGACTTGGCGGCAATAATCGGCCCACTCGGCTCGTTTATTACGTAGAACGTATTCAAATACATCCTCGCCCAGAGCTTCGCGCACCAGTGAACTTGTCTCCATCGCGATGATCGCTTCTTCCAGATTTGTTGGAAGTAATTCTGGATTCTCTGTTGCTTTAAGTTCGTACTTCTCTTCAATTCCTTTAAGGCCAGCGGCCAAGATAACTGCGAATGCTAAGTATGGATTACATGCAGAATCTGGGGAACGAACTTCAACTCTTGTGCTGTTCTCTTTCTTCGGCTTGTATGCCGGAATTCTAACAAGTGCGCTGCGATTGTTGTGGCCCCAATCAACAAGTGCTGGTGCTTCACCGCCGCCACTTAGGCGCTTGTACGAGTTAACCCACTGATTTGTAATCGCTGTAAATTCTCTTGCGTGTTTTAAGATACCTGCAATGAATGAACGGCCTTCTGCGGAAAGTTGTAGATCTGCGCCCTCTTCGTGAAATGCATTCTCTTCTCCCTTAAATAATGAGAAGTGAGTGTGCATTCCAGAACCGGCATGTTCGGTAAATGGCTTTGGCATAAACGAAGCATGAAAACCTTGATCTAGCGCAATCTCTTTAATTACATGGCGAAACGTCATGATGTTATCTGCAGTTGTTAGCGCATCGGCATCGCGCAAATCAATCTCTTGTTGCCCAGGTGCACCTTCGTGGTGTGAGAACTCAACTGAAACGCCCATGGCTTCTAACATTGTGATTGCTTGGCGACGGAAATCATGTCCCACTGCTGAAGGTGTTTGATCAAAATAGCCCGCAGAATCAACAGGAATCGGTGCAATATTATTTTCTGGTGCATTCTTAAATAAGAAGAATTCCATTTCTGGATGTGTGTAACAGGTGTAACCCATTTCCGCTGCCTTGCGAAGAACGCGCTTTAAAACATTTCGCGGATCTGCGGCAGACGCACTTCCATCTGGCATTGCGATATCGCAGAACATTTTTGCAGCGCCTGGATTTGCGGTGCGCCATGGAAGAACTGTGAAACTTGCGGCATCAGGTTTTGCCAACATATCTGATTCAGTAATTCGCGCAAAGCCTTCGATTGATGAACCATCAAAACCAATTCCCTCTTGAAAAGCGTTCTCTAATTCTGCTGGTGCAATCGCAACAGATTTGAGAAAACCAAGAACATCGGTAAACCAGAGTCTGACGAATCTAATATTGCGCTCCTCTAAGGTGCGCATAACAAATTCTTCTTGCTTGCTTATTTCATCGCTGTGGGAAGTCATGCCACAGATACTGCCAAAGTCGTGTTACGGGATTGTTACAAACCGTGCGCTGTAGCCACGGCCTGATACTTAATTTTGCCTTCGTGCACGTTCAATCCTTTGCCTAACGCTGGATCATCAGCGCAAGCTTGTTCCCAACCCTTATTGGCAAGGGCTAAGGCATATTTGATTGTGGCATTTGCAAGTGCGGCAGTAGATGTTGCTGGAACTGCGCCCGGCATATTTGCAACACAGTAATAAAGGGAATTGTGAACTTTAAATGTTGGGTCAGAGTGTGTTGTTGCCTTTGAACCTTCGAAGCAACCACCTTGATCGATTGCAACATCGACAAGAACTGAACCTGGCTTCATCTTTGCAACAAGAGCGTCGCTAACTAACTTAGGCGCCTTTGCGCCGTGAACTAGAACCGCACCGATTACCAAATCAGCTGCCATGCATTGTTCTTCGATTGCATAGGCCGAAGATGCAATGGTTTTTACTTGGCCATTAAAGAGTTCATCTAAATAACGTAGCCGATTTAAATCTAAATCAAGAATTGTTACATCGGCGCGCATGCCATGTGCAATTGTCGCTGCTGAAACACCAACAACTCCGCCACCAAGAACTACAACCTTTGCAGGTGCAACTCCAGGAACGCCCCCAAGTAATACTCCGCGGCCACCTTCTGGTTTCTGAAGTGCAGTTGCGCCAACTTGGATCGACATTCGACCGGCAACTTCAGACATTGGGGCAAGTAGTGGAAGTTGGCCATTTAATTCAACGGTTTCAAAGGCAATTGCAGTTGTGCCAGATTTAATTAGGGCATCTGTGCATTCGCGTGATGCAGCCAGGTGAAGATAAGTGAAAAGTATTTGACCCTTACGCATTTTTGGATATTCCGCCGCGATCGGCTCTTTAACTTTAAGAATTAAATCGGCTTTGGCCC
>CAXNFK010000063.1:0-7226 GCA_964201775.1 Candidatus Nanopelagicaceae bacterium | reverse complement strand
TAATTGTTAAGCCAAAGGTGTTATTCCTTGATGAACCAACAACCGGTTTGGATCCACGTGGCCGGATGGAGATGTGGGGAGTAATCGATGAACTAGTAAAAGGCGGCGTAACACTGCTTTTGACTACACAGTATTTAGAAGAGGCCGATCATCTTGCAGATTCGATTGCGGTAATTGATACCGGAAAAGTTATTGCACGTGGCACAGCTGATGAATTAAAGAATCAAGTTGGTGGGGAACGTTTAGAAATTACCGTTGAAGTCGAACAAATTGCGGAAGCCACAAAATTAGTTGAACAAGTCTCTGGCGCAACACCAACTGTTGATGCCGGAATTCGCAAGATTTCGGCGCCGGTAAGCAATGGAAGTGCTTCTTTGATTCAAGTACTTCGCTTATTAGATGAAGCCAAAATTCATCCACTAGATATCGGATTGAAGCGGCCATCACTTGATGATGTTTTTATCTCTTTAACTGGCCATGTTGCTGAAGTAATTCCAGAAGTTGAAGCAGGAGGAAAAAATGCTACAAAGCGTAAGTGATTTCTTAGTTATAACTAAGCGCCAGTTACTTCAAATGATTCGCATTCCTGAAGTCCTTATCTTTGCAACGATTCAACCAGCGATGTTTGTTCTGCTATTCCGATACGTGTTTGGTGGCGCAATCGATTCTGGTGTTGATGGCGGCTATGTTCAACTATTGATGCCAGGAATCTTTGTGCAAACTGTCGCATTCACACTCGCCGCAACCGCTGTTGGACTTGCTGCTGATATGCAGAAAGGTTTGATTGATCGCTTTAGATCGCTACCAATATCAAGGTCTGCCGTAGTAATTGGTCGCACAGTTGGCGATACCTTGCAGAACGTTGTAACTCTTGTCGTGATGGGCTTAGTTGGATTCCTAGTCGGTTGGCGTCCTAGTAGCGGGCCAGTAAAGATTTTTCTTGGCTTTCTATTCTTGCTCGCCTTTGGTTATTCGATGTCATGGATCGGCGTATTAATTGGATTATCAGTTCGCGAAGAGCGCGTTGCACAGAACTTAGTATTTATGACGGTGTTTCCACTCACCTTCTTATCTAATGCTTTTGCACCAACAACTGGAATGCCAAAGATTTTGCAATATTTTGCGGAATGGAATCCGGTTTCGACGATGGTTGCTGCCTGCCGTGAACTCTTTGGTACCGAGAATATTTTCGGAGCAACTGCGAATTCTTGGCCTAGTCAGAATCCAATTCTGATGTCCCTTATTTATATGGTCTTACTTGTTGCGATTTTCGCGCCAATTAGCGTGCGCAAATATGTAAGGGTAAGTAAGTAGCCCAAATATCAAAAAAAGCTAGAAGAAGTTCTGTGCTTCTAGAACAGCAACGCTAATTTCACGGCCATTTGGTGCGGTGTATGTGACGGTGTCACCAATCTTTGCACCAAGAACTGCAGCGCCAAGTGGTGATTTTTCGCTGTAAACATCGACATCGCCACTAGCGATTTCACGTGAACCCAGAAGGAATTTCATCTCATCGCCAGCGATGTCAACTGTCACTAACATTCCAAGACCAACAAATCCGGATTCACCTGCAGGTGGATTTCCGATATGTGCATTTTCAAGCATATGTTTTAGTTGGCGAATTCTGGCTTCAGTCTTTCCTTGTTCATCCTTCGCTGCGTGATACCCACCGTTTTCTTTTAAGTCACCTTCGGCGCGGGCAGCCTCAATCTTCTTAATAATATCTGCGCGCCTTGGACCCTCAAGGTCTGCCAATTCCGCAGCAAGGCGGTCGGCAGCTTCTTGGGTAAGCCAAGTTTGGGTAGGTTCAATAGACATAAGAGGAGAAGGTTACAGGCAATTTCAAGTTAGGGAGTCGAGCAAGATTCAATCTGAGCGTTAACCGCTGCTAATCGGGTAGGAATTCGCACAATTCTTGTTGTACTTGTTGTGCCCAATGGGATCTGGTCATCAATCTGACCAACAATATTCAACCCGTAATCACGTGCAGCCAATCGACAGATAACTTGTGAATTTGGGTTTTTAATTTCTACCGAATATCGGATTTCAATACTCTTGGCATCGACTTCACGAAATGAAATCAAAGTCGATTTGATCTCTGGATAGGTGTAGTGGTTTGCAGTCCATAACAACCAAGCGCCGCCGATCACGGAGATAAGGATTGCGGTAATAAGCCATCTGGGAAACCTGACCTTCGAAATCCCATATCTTTCACTCAGATATGGGTCGTTTTCAATCGGCTCGGTCATAGGTGCAAGTCTACGTAACTTCAATACAATCTGCACATGAACGGTAGAACAACGATTGATGTTGGGGTAGCAGGCTCACTAACAATGATTTTTCTGGTTTCTGCAGTATCTCTGCTTATGTGGAGTTTTTATCGCCGAAATAGAAAACTATTAGACCGTAATGAAGAGAAGTAAAGGATTCATCGCCCAACTTATTGTGGCAATCACACTTTCAATAACATTTATCGGATTGGGTAATTGGCAATTAGATCGAGCACATGATGTCAAAGTTGCTAAGCGATCTGTTCCAGATAGCCCGCGCGTAGCATTAGAGAGTATTGCATCAGTTACTTCAAATTTAGATCCGAGTGCAATAAATCGTCTCGTTGAATTTAGTGGAAGTTATCGCCAGATATTTGTGGCACCTGATCAAGCATTACTAACAGAGGGCAAGAAATCATTTGTTGATTTAGAAGTCAGATTGCTCGAACTTTCAGGCAAGCGCGGAATTTTAGTTGTCCGCGGAATTGAAAGTTTAGAAAATCAAGAAATCATTGGAAAGGTAAAAATTTCTGGACGACTCTATCCAAGACAGACTTCAGATTCAGCAAGGGCAGGTGAAGATGAAATTTCGAGAATTGATCCCGCACTAATCGTTGGCGAAACTTCACTCTCGCTATTTGACGGTTATGTTGTAGCAACCGCAGAAGCGACGCCACTTGGCCAAGAAATCTTGACCACCAGAATTCCGGCACCACAATTAAAATCAAAAGTCCCCGGCAATTATTGGCAACACATCTCCTACGTCTTCGTCTGGTGGCTTATGGGGCTACTTGTCCTATTTGCGCCGTTCTACAATGAAGTGGCGGTAAAGTTGAAGCATGAATCAACTTAATCCACGTCAGGCTGCACTTAACGGAGCGATGATCCGCTTTCGAATCATGGCTATTTACGCAGGCGTTATGTCGTTATTGCTCTGGTTCGTAAGCATTCCAATTCATTATCTGATCTTCAAAGATGCATATGAATATGTAAGTTGGATCTCTCTGCTTCATGGATTTACTTATCCAATTTATGTTTTTGCGGCATTCCATTATTGTTTAAAGGCTGGCAAATCATTTAAAAGCACGGTCCTATTAATCCTTGCTGGAACCTTGCCGATCGCATCTTTTGTTGCTGAACGCCGAGCTCTTAGAGAATTCAATTCGCTTAAGTAATGAAGGCTTATCTAAAACCCGCAATCAAATCGATTTTGTATCCGCTCTATGAGCGACGGATATTTGCAAATCTAGATTTCACACAAACCCCACACCACGTCGGGGTAATCCTCGACGGAAATCGCAGATGGTCAAAGGCAAATCCAGCGGCCGATGGCGATACTTCAACATCACGCGGCCATAAAGCAGGTGCGACAAAAATTATTGAATTACTCGATTGGTGCGAGGAATCTAAGGTTGAAGTCCTAACAATCTGGCTGCTTTCAAACCAGAATTTATCTAGACCACCCGCTGAATTAGAGCCACTACTTAAAATAATTGCAGATACTGTAAATGATTTAGCTAGCCGCCGGCGTTGGGAGATTCGCCCAGTTGGATCGATGGAGCTTCTGCCTAAAAATCTGGTGGATCAGTTAAATGATGTGGCCAGTAAGACCAAGGGGATTAAAGGCGTAGTGATAAATGTTGCAATTGGATATGGCGGCCGCAGCGAAATTGCAGATGCGGTTAAATCTCTAATCACCTCTGATGCCAATCTCGGAAAGAGCGCTGCCGAAATTGCCAACTCAATCAGCGTTGAGGAAATTAGCCGACATCTTTATACCGCCGGCCTTCCCGACCCAGACTTAGTTATCCGAACTTCAGGGGAGCAACGCCTAGGTGGATTCTTGCTGTGGCAGAGCGCGCATTCTGAGTTCTATTTCTGTGAGGCCTATTGGCCAGACTTTCGAAGAGTTGATTTCTTGCGGGCAATTCGGGCATATTCACAACGCAACCGCCGCTTTGGTAAGTGATAGCAAATAAGAATTCATTGTAAAAATTAGTTAGAAATTTACTTTTAAAATAAGCGTGTCGCGGGGCTTGGCTCCCCTAATGGTTTTACCTTTTATCCACCAGGTTAGCCATCAGAAACTAACCAACCCAAGATAAAACTAAAAAAGAATGCGAGTGCCAATTGGCCAAAAGAATGACCTATGTGCTGGACACCAGCGTATTGCTCGCAGATCCCGCGGCCCTTTCAAGGTTCGCAGAACATGAAGTAATTATCCCAATCACTGTTATTGGTGAGTTAGAAACTAAACGCGACCATCCCGAACTTGGCTATTTTGCCCGGGCTGCCCTTCGCACCTTGGATGACCTTCGAATTGAACACGGCCGACTTGATGAAGATATTAAATTAAATAGCGAAGGTGGAACGCTTCGGGTTGAACTAAATCACTCTGATTCTTCATCTCTGCCAGCTGGATTCTTACGTGATGGCTCAAATGATTCCCGGATTCTTTCAATAGCCAGAAACATGATGGCTGAATCGAGAGATGTAGTTCTTGTAACAAAAGATTTGCCGCTTCGAGTTAAAGCCTCATCCGTCGGAGTTAAATCCGAGGAGTATCGCGCCGAACTTGCCTTAACAAGTGGTTGGACCGGAATGGTCGAGGCAACAGTTGGCGGCAATGTCATTGATGCGTTGTATGAAGGCGGCAAAGTTGCCCATGACTTAGGCAAAGAGCACCCATGCCACACCGGAATTGTTCTGCACTCCGACAAGGGAAGCGCCCTTGCCCGAGTGACCCCAGATAAACAACTTCATTTAGTCCGTGGCGATCGTTCGGCATTTGGTCTGCATGGCCGAAGCGCTGAACAACGGGTGGCTTTAGATTTACTTCTGGATAATGAAATTGGCATCGTCTCTCTTGGTGGCCGAGCCGGAACCGGCAAGAGCGCCCTTGCACTTAGCGCCGGACTAGAGGCGGTCCTAGAAAAACGCCATCACAAGAAAGTTGTAATCTTCCGCCCGCTCTATGCAGTTGGCGGCCAGGAACTTGGCTACTTACCAGGCAGTGAAAATGAAAAAATGTCGCCTTGGGCCCAGGCGGTCTTCGATACTTTGGGCGCGCTAGTAAGCCAACAAGTTATCGATGAGATTATTGATCGCGGACTTATCGAAGTTCTGCCCCTTACCCACATCCGCGGGCGCTCGCTCCACGATTCTTATGTCATTGTTGATGAAGCCCAGTCACTTGAACGGGGAGTTTTACTAACCGTGCTCTCTAGAATCGGTCAGAACTCAAGAGTGATCCTGACTCACGACGTTGCCCAACGAGATAACTTGCGAGTCGGCCGTCATGACGGTGTCGTAGCCGTTGTTGAGTCCCTAAAAGGACACCCGCTCTTCGCACACATCACTTTGACCAGGTCAGAGCGCTCGCCAATTGCAGCTCTGGTAACCGAAATGTTGGAAGAACCAGTCAACTTTAGCCAGTAAAACCCAGTATCGGTCAAATCGGTCAAATCGGACATCACGGTATCTGACCTGCACTTTTCAATCACCACTTTCCTGTGATTAATATCTTTTTTGCGACTCACACGCCTTTAAATTTGCCCACGTCCGCCTCGGATGGGATGGTTTTGCCCTTCCCCCAAGTCACTAGCCCTTTTTGGGCTGATGCTGCTTGTCCGGAATTCGGAGATAAAGGTGAGAAGGGAGGGGTTAGATGAACGAGATTTTTAGATCTACGAAGCTGGTTCTTAGCGCCGCCTTCTTTATTGTCTTCATTGGCAGTGTCGATACGACCTATGCGCAAGGAAATTTTGACCAATTCGTTACGGTCCCAAATAACCTTCCGGCCCTGACCGTTGCTCCTGAAAACTCGACTGAAGCAGGCAATGGAATTACCCTCGATTTAAGTGGCGTCGCCTCGGTTGATGCCAATGCGATTGCCCTAGTTTCAATGGCTGCTCGACAAGTCGAGATTGCTAAGAAGCCAAAAGGTGCGCAAAGCGTTGCTAAGGCGATCATTGAAGAGAAGTATCAAAAGTGGGATAACAAGAAACAAGTCCAATGCCTAACCCAACTTTGGAATGGCGAGAGCCATTGGAATTACCAAGCCCACAATTACCGCAGTGGTGCCCACGGAATTCCTCAAGCCCTGCCGGCGATAAAGATGGAGATTATTTCAACTGACTGGCGGACCAATCCGGTCACTCAGATTAAATGGGGACTTTCATATATCAAGGCCAGATACGACACCCCATGCAGAGCGCTTTGGAAGAAGAAACGTTCTAACTGGTATTAACTGGTACTAAAAATTATTTTGGCGCTTTACCAATTGTTATCGGCTTGGAAGTCTCGGCGAAGAAATCATTTCCCTTATCGTCGACAACTATAAAAGCTGGAAAATCCTTAACCTCAATCTTCCAAATAGCTTCCATTCCTAATTCTGGGTAATCCAAGGTTTCAACTTTCAAGATGCAATCTTGCGCAAGTCTTGCCGCTGGTCCACCAATCGAACCAAGATAGAAACCACCGTTATTTTTACAGGCATCGGTTACTGCTTTAGAACGATTTCCCTTTGCCAACATGATCATTGATCCGCCCGCTTTTTGAAATTGATCCACATATGAATCCATGCGACCAGCAGTTGTTGGGCCAAATGAACCAGATGCATATCCTTCAGGTGTCTTTGCAGGGCCGGCGTAATAGACAGCGTGGTCTTTGAAGTATTGGGGCAGTTCTTTTCCGGAATCGATTAACTCTTTAATTTTTGCATGGGCTAAATCGCGAGCAACAATCAGGGTGCCATTAAGTGAAAGTCGAGTTTTAATTGGATACTTTGAAAGCGTCTTTAAAACTTCGGCCATAGGTTGATTTAAATCAATCTTTACAACGTTATCGTCCAAATGTTCATCAGTTGTATCTGGCAAGAAATGGGCTGGGTCCCGCTCTAAAACTTCAATAAATACGCCCTCTTTAGTGATCTTTGCCTTTGCCTGTCGATCGGCC
>CAXNFK010000062.1:0-7235 GCA_964201775.1 Candidatus Nanopelagicaceae bacterium | reverse complement strand
GAAACTTCTAAATAAGCAACAGGGATAACTCCGCTACGCAGATATTCCGCGACATCGCTATCTAGAACCGATCCTCCGCCGAGTGCAACTATTCCTTGCGCACTTTTCAAAGCTTTTAGAACAACGTCTTTTTCTAGCGCCCGGAAAACAGGTTCACCATCTTCCGTAAATATCTCTGCAATTTTCTTACCGCAAATTTTTTCAATTTCGTTATCGGTATCCAAAATTTCGCACTGCAATAATTTTGCTAGTGCTCTTCCTACTGAAGATTTTCCCGCTCCTGGCGGACCGATTAGCACCGCCCTTGGCATTAAGCGATACCTAGATTTGCAATAAAATTCTTATAGTTTCGAGTAACTTCCCCAACGCTATCGCCGCCGAATTTTTCAAGAACTGCATCTACCAAAACGAGAGCAACCATTGCTTCTGCAACAATCCCGGATGCAGGGACGGCGCAAACATCGGAACGTTGGTTAATCGCCTTTGCGGCTTCTCCGGTTGAGGTATCTATTGTGTCTAAGGCCTTAGGAACTGTTGATATCGGTTTCATTGCGGCTCGCACCCGGAGAATTTCACCATTGGAAATTCCACCTTCAGTTCCTCCAGCACGATCAGTTCTTCGAACAATCTTTCCAGCCGCATTCTTTTCAATCTCATCGTGCGCACTTGAACCACGACGTTTCGCAGTTTCAAATCCATCCCCAATTTCGACGCCCTTAATCGCTTGGATTCCCATTAGCGCTGCCGCAAGTTTGGAATCTAATCTGCGGTCCCAATGCGTATGTGAACCAAGCCCAACCGGAACATCGAAGGCCAGAACCTCAACAACTCCACCTAAAGTGTCACCGTCTTTGTGGGCACTTTCGATTTCAGAAACCATAAGCGCACTCAATTTCTTATCCGCAGCGCGAACTGGATCGCTATCGATGACATCTCGATCTTCGAACTTAGGCAATTTGTAATCAAGCGGAGCTGCTGCTGTTCCAATAGAGAGAACATGGCTCATTATTTTAATTCCAACGCTCTGTTCCAGAAATGCACGAGCGACTGCACCTAGCGCAACACGTGCTGCAGTTTCACGTGCACTTGCGCGTTCTAATATTGGTCTTGCGTCATCAAATGCATATTTCTGCATTCCAACTAAATCTGCGTGACCCGGTCTAGGTCTGGTCAATGGTGCATTTCTTGCCAATTCACTTAAATCTTTTTCGTCAATAACTTCGGGAGCCATTACCTTCGACCATTTTGGCCATTCTGAATTTGCGATCTGTAGAGCAATCGGACCTCCTTGTGATTGGCCATGCCGAACCCCGCCAAGAATCGAAACTACATCGGCTTCAAAAGTCTGTCTTGCACCTCTACCGAAACCTAAGCGACGTCGTTGTAAATCTTTATCAATCATCTCTTTAGTTATTGAAATTTGCGCAGGCATGCCTTCCAGGATTGCACTTAAAGCAGGGCCATGGGATTCACCAGCGGTTAACCAACGAATCACAGCAGACTCCTCAATGTTTATGAAGGCGATCAATAAATCGCAGGGTCCTATTGTGGCAGATATATGAGTCTTGCCGCTTGAATTAAGCCGCTATCACCGGGACAAATGCCAGAAAAATAAATGGTGCGAATGGAATATTTCGCCTGAATTTCCAAAAACTTATGGCAGAGATAGCGCTGAAAGCGCCACCTAGAAGCCAAGCCAAACTAAATAATTGCAGCCAAAAAGCAAATGAGTGGGACCAAAAAGAGATGACCCAGAAAAGTTTCAAGTCACCTGCGCCGATTTCTTTAGCAAAAAGCAGATGTAATATTGCAAGAATAACAGTCACGGCAAAAAGAATTTTAAGGGTAGATATATCTATCTTCTGAAAATTACAGATGACCGTAAAGCCGGCGAAGAGAAGTAAATGTCTATTAAGAATTAGCCTGTATCTAATGTCTGTAATCGAAATCAGCAATCCGAAAAATACATAGCCAACCACGGTGATAACTTTGAGCATCTACCCAACTTAGTCACAAAGCACCATCAATAATTTCCCTTGTGGATATCCCTAATCAGAAGAAATGTGTGCGAGAAGTGCTTGGCGCATTTTCGCAAAATCAAATTTCATCTGAGTAAAGAGCTCTATTTGAAACAAGGCCTGCTCGACAAGAAGTTCTTTGCCAGAAATAACGGTTCCACCCAATTCAGCAAATCGCGTTGCCAAAGGGGTCGGCCATGGCTTGTATAAACACTCCAGCAACATTCCAGTCGTACTTTTCAAATTAGCGGCATATTGATCGTATGCGCCTGACGGGGTTGTTTGAATTATCAAATCATAGGAATCTAAAGAAGTATCCATCTCGCATTGATTAACCTTTATATCTGGCGCAGCCTTGGACATTGCCTGCATGCGTGCTGAATTACGAAGCAGAACATCAACAGTCTTTACCTTTGAATTTAGCGAACCAATAGCAGCTCTCGCGGTTCCACCACCACCAATAATTGCAACACGGTGATTTGTATCTACCGATAACAAATTTTCAAAAGCAAGATAATCCGTAGAAATTACTCCCCAACCATTGCCTAATCGATAAAGTGTATTTGCGGAATTAATTCGCCTAGCGCGATCATCTATCTGATTAGATGCTTGCAAAACTATTTCCTTCAGCGGCATAGTGAGTGAGAAACCGTTCCATTTCTCTTCTGAATTTTTCGCAAAGAATGCCGGGAAGCTCTTTTCGTCCACTTCGATCGCCTGATACTCGCCGACTATTCCCAGAAGTTCAAAGGCTTTAGTGTGAATTTTCGGCGAAAGTGAATGCGCAATAGGTGAACCTAATACTGCTGCTCTAATCATTTGAATTTACCCGCCGCAACATTGTTATTGAATTCGGTATTCCAATTGGAAAATTCCGCAAAATCTTTGGTGAACCTAGTATCCCGAGGAGCCACAGTTATGAAGTAAAGCCAGTCACCAGACGCGGGTTTTAGTGTTGCTGCAATTGCATCCAAACTCGGATTGGAAATCGGCGTTGGCGGAAGACCGAGGTATTTGTAGGTGTTGTACGGTGAATTTAACTTGGTCGCTTTATTTGACAACATAATTTTTCCACGAGAATTAGTGGCGTATTGCAATGTTGCATTGAGTTGAAGTGGCATACCAATCTTCAAACGATTGTAGATAACCCTAGCAACTCTCGAAAAAGTTGCGGGATCTCCTTCGATTTGCACCATGGATGCAATAGTCAGCAAATCTAAGGGTTTATATTTCTCATATCCTGCAAATAGCCCGGTCTTTTCGTACTCGGTATTTGCTTTCGCGACCATCATATTTAACGCGTTCGCTATCGAAATATTATCTTCAAAAGAATAACGTGCCGGAAATAGTGAACCCTCAAGGGATTTCGTTGATTTAGGAAAGAGCGACTTTACAGATGCATAACTGGTATCCGTCTTAGAGATATGTTCATTTGATCGTAGTAGGCCTAAGACATCTGAAAGAGTTGAGCCCTCTTTAACAACCAATAAGTTATTCAAGCGTTTGGGATCCAGCAGTTGAGCGATTGCCGTTTTTACCGGAATATTTATTTCAATAGAATGTGAGCCCGCGCTTATCCCCTGCGCTTTAGGATCTTTTGTAAATTCTTCAACAAACTTCGCAGCGCTTTTAATTACGCCCTTGCTCTCCAAATTGGTTGCAATAGAGCTTCCAAGTTCACCATCTTGAATCAAGAATTCAATTTCCGCGCCTGCCTTACCTGACGGAAAATCATTTCTCGGTTGCAGGCTTAAGAAACCCACAATCACTATCATTCCAAGGAAAGTAATCAGAAATATTTTGCGCTGTAGATTCATGCTTCAAATCGATTCATGGGTTCGCCTTGGATGCGTTCCTGATTGAGCGCTGAATCTAAAATTGCAACGGCCGCCATTGAATCAATTTCACCTTTTGCAGATTTTGCATTTAGCCCGGCATCGCGAAGGGTTCGGCTAGCTGAAACAGTGGTCATTCGCTCATCAATCAAATAAATTGGAGCTGGTGAAATTTCCGTGATTAATTCCGCAAATTTTGTGACACTTACACTTTTAGCGCTCTCGCTTCCAGAAAGATGAAGCGGGTAACCGACAGCGGTATAAATTGGCAGGTAAGTTTCATATACATTTATCAAGTCAGTACGAAGTTGTTCTGGGCTATTGGATAAGAATTCCAATGGTGTAGCAAGAATTCCCGATGAATCAGTGATCGCAACCCCAATTCGAACGTCACCGTAATCAAATGCGATTCGTCGGCCTGGTTGCATTTAATTATCCGCAGTTTGACCAATTAATTTGCTTATAGCCGCTAGCGCGTTACTAATCTCGCCGTGATTTGCTCCGCCACCTTGAGCGAAATCATCTTTACCGCCACCGCCACCGCCAAGAATCTCTGAACCTAATTTAACGAGGGCTCCAGCTTTAATTCCTGCCTTAAGAGCGCTAGGAGAGACTGCAACTACGAGAGTTGAACGCTCTGAACCTTTCGAGGCAAGGAGAACAATTCCATCAGATAGCCGATTACGTAGATCAAGTGAGATTGTGCGCAAATCATCACCTGAAATATCTGCTTCTAACTCCGCACTCAAAACTTCAAAGCCAGATATTTTTTCCGTTGATTTAAGAAGGTTCGTTGCTGTAGCAAGAATCTGTGCTGTCTTAAATGTAGCTAGCTCTTTCTCAACGCCTTTCAACTTTTCAACTAAATCTGAAATTCTTGCTGGCAATTCTTCAACTCGAGCGCCCTTAATTATCTGAGTCAAAGAATTTAACAAGATATGTTCGCGCGCAAGGAATCCATATGCATCTCTGCCAACAAGCGCTTCGACACGACGAACGCCCGCGCCAATTGAAGCCTCAGAAAGTAATTTCACGACGCCTAATTCACCAGAAGATTTCACATGTGTCCCACCGCAAAGTTCGTGTGCCCAATCACCAACACTTACTACGCGAACTTGATCGCCATATTTCTCACCGAAAAGTGCCATCGCGCCCATAGCTTTAGCCTCAGGTTGCGTCATAACTTTCGCCGTAACACTTAGATTATCCAAAAGTAAATTGTTTACTCGGCCTTCCACTTCTTCTAATACACCTTGTGGAACCGCGCCCGTTGCCGGAAAGTCGAATCTAAAACGGCCCGGTGAATTCTCGGAGCCAGCTTGTGTTGCAGTCTCTCCCAAAATTTCCCGGAAGGCTTTGTGAACCATATGTGTTGCAGTATGTGCTCTAGAGATTGCCAATCTTCGTTCAATATCGATCGTCGCTAGAGCGCTACTCTTTAAATCAACCGAGCCTGAAATTACCTGTCCTCGGTGAATATAAAGTCCAGGAACTGGAGTCTGAACATCATCGATTTCAACAACTGCGCCATTGGAAAGTGTGATCAGACCACCATCTGGAAGTTGTCCGCCACCTTCAGCGTAGAAAGGTGTGCGATCTAAAATAATTTCGACATCACTATTTAAATCTGCTTCGTTAACAGATTTACCATCAACCATAATCGCTGAGATCTTCGCTTCGCTGCTCATTTCAGCGTAACCCGTAAACTTTGTCGCCCCACTTGCATCTAATATTTTCCGATATTCGCTGACATCAGTATGACCAGTTTTCTTAGATCTAGCGTCTGCCTTCGCGCGATCTTTCTGTTCTTTCATCAATTTGCGGAAGCCCTCTTCATCAACAGATAGACCCTTTTCTGACGCCATTTCTAGAGTTAAATCGAAAGGAAACCCATATGTGTCGTGAAGTTTGAAAACCGTATCGCCATCCAGTTTCGAAGATTTACTCTTTTTTACTGTGTCAGCAGCTACATCAAATATCTGCGTTCCACTCTTTAAAGTTGATAGGAACGATTCTTCTTCGTTCACCGTAACTGCGGTAATTCGTTCTTGATTCTCAATTAATTCTGGATATTGCGCACCCATTGCACCAATTGCAGCACCTACAAGCTCACGCGAAGTTGGATCGCCAGCACCAAGAATTCGCATATTTCGAATTGTTCTACGCATCATTCGTCGCAAGACATAACCGCGACCTTCATTACCTGGAAGCACGCCGTCGCCAATTAACATCATTGTTGTTCGGGCATGATCCGCTATTACGCGAAGAGCGACATCACTCTTCTCATTTGAACCATATTTAACACCGGTTAACTCGGAGGCCTTATTTAGAATCTGCATGGTGGTGTCAATCTCGTAAATATTTTCAACACCTTGAAGTAATGCGGCCATGCGTTCTAGGCCTAAACCAGTGTCAATACTCTTAGCTGGAAGCTCGCCAAGAATTGGAAAATCATCTTTGCCCGAACCAGGTCCGCGCATATTCTGCATGAAAACTAAATTCCATACTTCCAAATAGCGATCTTCATCTGCAACCGGTCCACCATCTCGGCCATATTCGGGTCCACGATCATAATAAATTTCAGAACAAGGTCCACATGGCCCTGGTACTCCCATTGACCAGAAGTTATCTTCCATTCCGCGACGTTGTATCCGCTCTTTTGGAACGCCTATTTTTTTATGCCAAATATCGGCTGCCTCATCATCGTTCTGAAAAACAGTTACCCAAAGTTTCTCTTCCGGAAAACCATACCCACCATCTGCAATTGGTTTAGTTAGCAGTTCCCAAGCAAGAGCAATCGCGCCCTCTTTGAAGTAATCGCCAAAAGAAAAATTACCGCACATTTGGAAAAACGAAGCATGTCTAGTTGTTTTTCCAACCTCGTCAATATCTAAAGTTCGCACGCATTTCTGCACTGAAGTTGCTCGGGCGTATGGCGGTTTGATCTCACCTAAGAAGAATGGTTTGAATGGCACCATTCCAGCATTTACTAAGAGAAGATTTGGATCGTCAGCAATCAAAGATGCCGATGGAACAACCGTGTGTTTTAGTCCTTGGCTATTTCCGGATTCGAAGAAGTTAAGCCAGCGCGATCTAATCTCTGCAGAATTCACGCTCCTACTCAGACTCCTTCTCGGATTTGGCGCTCTTTTTCTTCTTTGTATCAGTTTCAGAATTCTTCTTCATCTTAGACACAGCAAGCAGAGCACTAGCTGCACTCATTGCCACCTTATTTTTATCCAGGAAATTTTCAGTTGAATCAGAAATTTTTGTGGTTAAACCTTCAACAGTCTTTGTCACCTTATTTATGCTTTGAAGCGGTCCGTTGATTAATTCCACTGTCAGCGTTACTTCTTCGAGCAGAGGCGTAACTTCCGCGGTT
>CAXNFK010000061.1:0-7255 GCA_964201775.1 Candidatus Nanopelagicaceae bacterium | reverse complement strand
AATTTTTCATTTGCTAAGCCTATACGCTTGCCCACGTGACTATTTCAGATTGGGTCCAGCAATATCTAGGCTCAACTACCCCATTCTTTATTTATATTTTAATTGGAGCCATCGTCTTTATTGAGACCGGAATCCTTCTCGCCTTTTTCATTCCTGGAGATTCAATTCTTTTCGCTGCCGGATTCGTTGCCGCTACCCGCAGCGACACAAATATCGTAATTCTTATAACCATAATTGTTCTTGCCGCTTTTTTTGGCGATCAAGTTGGCTTTGTTCTGGGGCGAAAATATGGGCGAAACTATCTGAGCCGAAGTGAGCGACCTCGTATTCAAAAAATGATCAAGCGAGCTGAAGATTTTTATGAGAAGTACGGTTGGACTGCCGTTGTTCTAGCCCGCTTCTACCCTTGGATTCGAACTTTCATGCCACCAATTGCCGGGCTTGGAAAAATGAACTACTACAAGTTCCTAAGTGCCAATATTTTTGGCGCCTTACTTTGGGGTGCAGGAATTACAACTCTCGGTTTCTATGCAGCATCAATTCCTGCCCTAGATGGTTCATCTAAGCAAATTGCTGGGTTCTTCATTGTCCTAACAATTGCAATAACGCTAAAGAATTACATCAAGGCAAAACGCACCTAAAGCGAATCTACCGCCGCTTTAATCCAGAGCGAACTATCTTCAATTGTCTTGCCGAAAGAAGAACTGAGATTTATCCAGAAGCCGTTTATCAAGAATTTAACTTGGTACTGGCTAAATTCATTTGTCGGAGATTGGTCCTTCTGAAAGAAATACGCTTCACTTTCCATCAGGTTCGGGATATCGATTTTCTGGTATCCCTCTGCTAACCAGCCTGGTGTGCGATTGCTAAACATTGCCGCTCCATTTGCAACCCAATCAACGGTAATTCCTACTTCCGCACTCTGCATTCCATAGCTACAGGCAATTCCACCGTTGTTTAAAAAGTCTGCAAGTTCAGTCCCTGGCGCTGGATCCCAAGGCGTATCAATGAATTGTGCTTGGCGAACATCCTTTTGAAGTGCTGCTAATACCTTTGTTGATTCACAATCTTTAGGCACTGAGTATGAAATTGGCTTTATCGGGGCGATAACTTCAGCTTTAGCAGAATCCTTAATAACACCAGTTGCCAGAAGTGCCATCACTAATGCACCCAATGCAATTCGGTAAACGATGAAGGGCATGAAGCTCTTTGTTGTCACAAATTTGATTAACCAAGCAATTACTAGGTAGCCAACAATGAATGCCACGATTGTTGCAACCAGAGTTTCGATAAGGGAGAAAACCTGCTCGCCAGATTTATCTGAGATTGCCTTCTCTAATTGAAATAGACCACTTCCGAAAACAGCAGGTATTGCCAATAGGAATGAATATCTAAGTGCAGCTTCACGGTTGTATCCAAGCAATCGACCCATCGCAATTGTTGCGCCAGATCTCGAAACTCCCGGCACTAATGCCAATGCTTGCGCAAATCCATAGAGAATTCCATGAGCGATACTTAGATCCTTAAGACTTTTATCGGTCTTTCCATATCTATCTGCGATTCCAAGAATCACGCCAAAGATAATCAACACTGATGCAATCAACCAGAGTGAACGAAAGTTAGTCGTAATTGCATCTTGGCCAAGATAACCAAGAACAACGATTGGCAAGCTTCCTAAAATTATTAGCCAACCCATTCGAGCATCTGCGGCTTCTTCTATCTGCAAGTCTTTTCTAAACATCACTTTTCTAAACCAGGCAGAAATGATTCGAGCAATATCTTTTCTAAAATAAATCAATACAGCTAATTCGGTTCCAATCTGCATAATTGCAGTGAACATCGCTCCTGGATCTTCGGCCATGCCAAAGAATTCGGCAAAGATGCGCACATGGGCAGTTGAAGAAATTGGGAGAAATTCAGTAAGGCCTTGAAGAATGCCAAAGAAAATTGCCTCAATCATGCCGCTACCTTACTTGAACTTTCTTTGAGTTATAAGATTTATGTATGAGTGCATCAAGCGAACTGAATGCTCTAGCAAATCAGAGCCGTGCTTTTGGACTCCAAAAGTTCTTCCAAACCGCAAAGGGTCAATATGGTGAAGGGGATGTTTTCCTTGGACTCACAGTTCCCCAAGTCCGCAAAATTGCCTCCGCGCATAAAGAACTTTCATTTAAAGAACTTTCGCCACTCATTTCCTCCAAGTTCCACGAACTTCGATTGTGTGGCTTAATAATTCTGACCCTTCAATACAAAGCGGCTAAAGACCGGGCTACTCAGAAAAAAATCTTCGATTTTTACTTGAAGCAAGCAAAGGCTGGACGCGTTAACAACTGGGATTTAGTAGATGTGACTGCGCCAATAATCGGGAGTTATTTGGTCGATGAAAGTGACCCGTATCTACTTTTGGAAAAATTGGCACGGAGTAAATCTCTTTGGGAACGTCGGATTTCAATTATCTTTACCTTTGCATTTATTCGAGCCGGAGAACTTGATCCAACAATTGAAATCTCAAAAGCGCTTCTCAAGGATGAGCACGACTTAATTCATAAAGCCGTTGGATGGATGTTGCGCGAAGCCGGAAAACGCGATATCCAAATCTTGCGGGCATTCCTGAATGAGAATGCCCAGCAAATGCCAAGAACGATGCTTCGCTATGCAATAGAGAAGATGTCAGAAGCCGAACGCAAAAAGTGGTTAATCAACTCTCGTTAACTAATTAGAAGCGATCTGCGTTCATAACCTTTGTCCAAGCAGCGATGAAGTCATTTACAAACTTCGCTTTGCTGTCATCTTGGGCGTAGACCTCGGCATATGCACGAAGAATTGAGTTTGATCCAAAGACTAAATCTGCGCGGGTTGCAGTGAACTTAACATCGCCTGTCTTGCGATTTCTGATGTTGTAGAGGTTTTCACCTGCTGGCTCCCAGACATATTCCATATAAGTCAATGTCACGAAGAAGTCATTTGATAGAGCACCTATATTTTCAGTAAATACTCCGTGCTTTGAACCTGCGTAGTTTGCACCAATGACGCGAAGGCCACCTAGTAGCACTGTCATTTCAGGAGCTGTTAGCCCCATCAGCTGTGCACGATCTAGTAACAGCTCTTCGGGAGACACAATGTAATTCTCCTTCTGCCAATTTCTAAAACCATCATGGATTGGCTCAAGCGGAGCAAATGATTCTGCATCTGTCTGCTCTGCGAGTGCATCACCGCGGCCTGCAGTAAATGGAACATTTGCCTTGATACCGGCGGCAGCTGCAGCTTTCTCAACACCAACGTTACCTGCAAGAACAATTGCATCCGCGAGGCTTGCACCATGCTTCTGCGCAAGCGGTTCGAGTACAGAAAGAACCTTCGCTAGGCGAGTTGGCTCATTACCCTTCCAACTCTTCTGTGGTTCTAGTCGGATTCGAGCGCCGTTAGCTCCACCGCGCTTATCTGACCCGCGGAATGTACGTGCGCTATCCCAAGCAGTTGTTACCAATTCTGCAACTGTTAAATCTGTAGCCGCAATTGCAGTTTTGAGATCTTCAACCTTGTATGAAGTCGAACCGGCAGGAATTGGATCTTGCCAAATCAGTTCTTCCTTAGGAACATCAGGGCCGATGTAACGCGCCTTTGGTCCTAGATCGCGGTGCGTTAACTTAAACCAAGCACGCGCAAAGACTTCATCGAAGTACTCTGGATTCTTGTAGAAATTCTCTGAAATTTCGCGATAGATAGGGTCTTTAATCATCGCCATATCCGCATCGGTCATCATCGGGTTGTAACGGATTGATGAATCTTCAACATCGACAGGCTTGTCTTCTTCCACGATATTGATTGGTTCCCACTGATGTGCGCCTGCTGGAGACTTCTTCAACTCCCAGTCGTACTTAAATAGCAATTCAAAATAGCCGTTATCCCATTTAGTTGGGTGCGTAGTCCATGCGCCTTCAATACCGCTAGTCACAGTATTTCGGCCGATTCCACGCGTCTTATGGTTATTCCATCCAAGACCTTGCTCGAAGATATCTGCAGCTTCTGGTTCAGGTCCAAGGTTCGCAGCGCTTCCATTTCCGTGTGACTTACCAACTGTATGTCCGCCTGCGGTGAGTGCAACAGTCTCTTCATCGTTCATTGCCATTCGGGCAAAAGTTTCACGGACATGTTGTGCTGTCTTTAGTGGATCTGGAACACCGTTAACTCCTTCTGGATTAACGTAAATCAGACCCATCTGCACAGCTGCGAGTGGATTCTCCATAGAGCTTGCATCTGCAAGATTGCCATAACGCGAATCACTTGGTGCAAGCCACTCTTTCTCTGCTCCCCAATATGTATCGATTTCTGGCGCCCAAATATCTTCTCGTCCGAAAGAGAAACCAAATGTCTTAAGGCCCATAGATTCATAGGCAATTGTTCCGGCAAGAATCATGAGATCTGCCCAGCTAATTTTATTTCCGTACTTTTTCTTGATTGGCCATAGCAAGCGACGAGCCTTATCGAGGTTCGCGTTATCTGGCCAAGAGTTAAGTGGTGCAAAGCGTTGATTTCCTGTTCCTCCACCGCCACGTCCATCTGCAATTCTGTAAGACCCCGCTGAGTGCCATGCCATACGAATCATGAGTCCGCCGTAATGACCCCAGTCTGCCGGCCACCAAGATTGACTATCTGTCATGAAGTCATGGAGATCTTTCTTCAGCGCATCAATATCAAGCTTCTTAAGCTCTTCGTAATAATCGAAGTCGCCACCGAGTGGATTCACCTTTGTGTCATGTTGATGCAAGATCTCGAGCTTGAGGCTATTTGGCCACCACATCTCGTTTGCGCTTTCAGAAGTGGTTACTGCACCGTGCGCTACTGGGCATTTTCCTGAATCAGACATTTCGAACTCCTTATTTAACAAAGATTAAATGTATGACTGAATCCTAATGGCTGAAAATTAATCTGCATCTCAGAGTTATCTCCCCAGAGCAAGGCGAGCACTAATTAACTTCTTAATCTCACCCTTAAATAGCGGGTTTTTGATAGGCATCTGAAGCGCACCTTTTGACGTCTTATATTTTGAGCAGATTTCCGGGAACTTGTGAAAAATCAATCAACCAAGAAGCGGACGAAGTTCCACTTTTCGGTTACAAGCTTTTGATCCTTCGAAGGCCAAACTCTTCGCGGTTTCTAAATCACTCGCATTTATTAGCCAAAACCCACTGAAGTTTTCTGTGGCCGCAAAAAGAGGCTTGCCGGTTTCAATTCCTGCGCTATTTCGATTATCTATGACGTTTCCTCTTGAAGGCGCAGAAAGTCCCCCAGCAAAAATCCAATGCCCATTAATTCGAAGCTTTTCATTAAATCCATCAATTGCTGACATCTCCTCTGATGTTGCGGTTGCAGTACCAGCTAAATCATCAATTACGAAGATAATGAATTGCATTTGCAAAAAATTCTACTTCGCTTCAGCTGTCGCTTTAAGTCGAACTAAAGTCTTCGCCACGGCAATCTGAGTCCACGGATATGCCTTTCGGAAGTTAAGCCATGTTTGAGCAATTTGTGGAGCATAAGAGCCATCAAAAGTTTCAGTTACCTGAGTGGAACCATTTCCAAGATCTACTAATTCGTAGCGCCATCTCCATTGACCTAAATGTTTCCAAGCAATCAACTCATTCTTTTTGTATTCAACAACAGTATTTCGAATTCGATAGTCGACGCCAAGGTGCATCTTCATTCCAAATTTTGAACCAAGGACTAGTTCATCGGGCCCGCTGATACTGGCTGTGATTGTCGAGCTGCCATCAATATCTTTATGTCTCTTGGGATTATTAAGAATCGAAAACACGACCGATGGTTTCGCTTGAATGACGATTCGAGCCGACTTAATTTTGGGGTCACCAGTTTCGATAATCTCAGTGAGAACTTTTTCTTGAGTCATGCGGAAAGTATAAGGAAAAGTCACCTATAAATTGGTTTGGGAAACAGAAAGAGCCCCGATCTCTCGAGGCTCTCCCCTATAAGCCGGAAGCTTTCGATTCATGCTCAATCCATATACGCCCCACCGTTTACTGAGATTGCTTCTCCTGTAATAAAATCTGCATCAGATCCCGCAAGAAAAGCAACAACTTTAGCTACATCTTCGGGTGTCTCTAAGCGACCAAGTGGAGTGTCATTAATCCAAAGTTTCTTTATAGTCTCTGGATCTGTTCCGCGAAGTTGTGCTTCCCACGACAATTCTCGATCTTGCATTGGGGTTGCTACAAAGCCAGGACACACACAATTAACTCGAATTCCGTGTGGGGCTAATTCGAAAGCCATTGCTTGAGTCAGACCGAGCACTGCAAACTTGCTAGCAACATAATCAGCGAGAAATGGGACTCGTCCCTGCTTTGCCGCCATAGAAGCAGTGTTAATGATTTTTCCTTTTGTTCCAAGTTCTATCATTTTTCTTGCCACCGCTTGTCCGCAGTAAAAAATTCCATATGTATTTACTTCAAAACTAAGTTTTAAATCTTCAGGGGATACATCTATAAACTTTTGCATCTTTGAAATACCGGCATTTGAAACCCAAACATCAATTCGGCCATAGTCTTTGACAACTTTGTTAACTAATTCGCTAGAGGCAGCTGGGTTTGTTACATCTAATTGTTCTGCGGCTGCACCCTTTAGTTCGCTCACTACTTTTTGTGCACTTTTTAAATTTATGTCGGACACGACAACGGTAAAGCCGCGGGAGGACAATTCATGGGCGATTGCTGCACCAATTCCTGATCCAGCTCCTGTTACTACTGCTACCTGATTGCTCATATATCCTCCTAATTAGTTCTTGCCAATTTGTGTGAAATTTCCCGGGTTGATGTTTGTAGCTCCAAATACATTTCATAACGCTCTTGATATCTCGCCTTATTACCTTCATTAGGCTCGATGATTTCGCCTTTTTCTAGTGCTCCGTCCACATACGACCAATCGCTAATTGCCCCGCTTCCTATGCCTGCAACAACAGCAGCTCCGAATGAGGCGCCGGGATGGTTAATAATAGAAGTTAAATTTTTGTCGAGTACATCGGCAAGAATCTCTCGCCATAACCTAGATTTCGAACCACCATTTGTAACCTTTGGGTTCTTAACAATTAAGCTGCGCTCTGCAAAAATTTGAAAATGCTGTTTAAACCCATAAGCAATTGCTTCGAGAAATGATCTATGAATATCGCCACGTGGTGTTCCTAGATGAAGCCCCGAAATAACACCTCTTAAGTTCGGATCATGCAGCGGTGATTTTTCACCTA
>CAXNFK010000060.1:0-7295 GCA_964201775.1 Candidatus Nanopelagicaceae bacterium | reverse complement strand
GCCACGAATCCAAGACGCAGAGAGTTCTAATTCAGTCGCAATTAACTCCAGGGCTGGATGCTCACCAAGAAGTTCAGTAGTTATATTTGTCGACACTTTAATTTAAGTCTTGGTTGTTAACGCTTTGAAACAAATTTCCATACTGCAGGAAGCGCAGTGCTGGCAATTGCTATTTTAATTAGTTCACCTAGAACAAATGGAGTAAGTCCCTTTTCAAAAGTCCATTGCCAATTTTCGCCGGTGTATTGATGTAGCCAAATTAAACCGAAGGTAAAGATAATTGCATTTCCGATAATCATTGTCGGGATTACTGTTCTTATTTTTTGGTCCCATTTACGGCCAGCCATCGCACCAACAACAAGCGATGCAATCAACATTCCAACTAGATAGCCACCGGTAGCACCAACAACCTTCTCTAGACCGCTGGAACCAGAAGCAAAAATTGGCGCTCCAGCAATTCCCATTAATAAATAAAAAGCCATTGTGCTAAATCCAAGACCAGCACCAAATGCTGTTCCAAGAAGTAATACACCGAGAGTTTGACCAGTGAATGGAACTGGAGATCCAGGAATAGGAAAAGAAATTTGGGCCATCAATGTAAGAAATACGGTTCCAGTAAGCATCAAAGAGATTTGAGATGCGGCCGAAGTGCGAGGAATAATCGCAGATCGAAGGGTGCTTACTTGTGAAATCTGAACCATTTTGCCAACCTCGATCCCTTTTATAATTTGTGGTCGGAGCCTAACACCACAAGAATATACGCGTGAGTAGAGCTGATTTAGGCAAAGAACCCGAAGAGGTTTCAGCCATGTTCGATGGCGTTGCCCGTCGATACGACTTACTAAATGACTTACTAAGCCTTGGTAGAACTAAAGCCTGGCGCAAGGTGGCAACCGAAGTTATTGCACCAAAATCAGGAATGCGTATTTTAGATATTGCGGCAGGAACCGGATCTTCAAGTCGACCACTTGCAGATGCTGGCGCAGATGTCATACCACTTGATTTTTCTAAAGGAATGTTAGATGCCGGTCGTAAGCGACATCCAGATTTAGCATTTACTCAAGGTGATGCGCTCGCACTTGCATTTAAAGATAATGAATTTGATGTAACAACTATTTCATTTGGATTACGAAATACTTCTGATACAAGTAAAGCTCTACGAGAATCTTTTCGAGTTTTAAAATCTGGTGGACGAATGGTTGTTGTTGAATTTTCACAACCTACTAATAAAATTTTTCGAACAATTTATCTCCGTTATTTAATGCGCGCACTTCCAACGGTCGCAAGAAAAGTGTCATCTAATCCCGATGCCTATGTTTATTTAGCCGAATCTATTTTGGCCTGGCCCAACCAGAATGGCCTTGCCGAATTGATGAAGGTCGCCGGTTTTGGAAGTGTCCAATGGAAAAATCTAACCTTCGGGATCGTCGCAATTCATACGGGAGTAAAGCCGTGATTGGTGCCACAATGTCCTACAACTTATGCGGATTCACATTTCCAAATTGTGACCTGCAACGCCTAAACCCGTAGACTCCCTTGCCGTGAACCCATACGTACCGATCCTGGTAATTGGCGCAATCGGCTTTGGCTTTGGTGTTTTTTCAATTGTTGCAGCCGCACTTACTGGGCCAAAACGTTATAACCGGGCAAAAGTAGAAGCGTATGAATGCGGAATTCAACCATCTCCACAAGCAGCAGGTGGCGGACGTTTTCCAGTTAAGTATTTCTTAACTGCAATGCTCTTTATTGTTTTTGATATTGAAATTGTTTTCTTGTATCCATGGGCAGTTACTTTCGATCAACTAGGACTCTTCGGATTAGTTGAAATGGTAATTTTTATTGCAACAGTTTTTGTTGCTTATACATATGTCTGGCGTCGCGGCGGATTGGAATGGGATTAAATCCATGGGTCTAGAAGAGAAGTTACCAGCTGGGTTTGCACTTACTTCAGTTGAAAAACTTGCAGGATATATGCGCAAGAACTCACTTTGGCCTGCAACATTTGGTCTTGCATGTTGCGCAATTGAGATGATGGCATTCGGTGGTGGACGTTACGACGCAGCACGTTTTGGTATGGAAGTTTTCCGAGCATCTCCTCGCCAAGCAGATTTAATGATTGTTGCAGGTCGAGTTTCAAATAAAATGGCACCAGTCCTTCGCCAAATTTATGATCAAATGGCTGCACCTAAATGGGTAATTGCAATGGGCGCTTGCGCATCTTCAGGTGGAATGTTTAACAATTACGCAATTGTTCAAGGTGTTGATCACGTTGTTCCAGTAGATATTTACTTACCAGGATGTCCACCACGTCCAGAAATGTTGATGGATGCAATTCTAAAATTGCACGAACATATTGGCAGTGAAAAACTTGGCGTCAACCGTGAAAAAATTATTCAAGAAGTTGAAGCTGCAGCACTTGCTGCAAAGCCAACTCACCAACTAAAAGGCTTGCTCGCATGAGTGAAAACATTGGAATGTTCGGCGCCAGTGGATCTGGGGATACTTCAGGTTTCGGTGGCCTAGTCCGCAGCGCTGCAAATTTTGGTTCAAGTGAGCGCCCATATGGAAGTTATTTTGATGAAGTTACAGATGAATTAGAACGCGCATATCCAGAGTTCAGTGATGCAATTGAAAAAGTCATTGTTGATCGTGGCGAATTAACACTTCATATTAAGCGTGAAAGATTATTTGAAACCGCTATGAAATTACGTGATACCCAATCATTACGTTTTGAGGTCTGTCTAGGTGTAAATGGCGTGCATTACCCAGAAGATAAGAATCGTGAATTACATGCGGTCTATCCATTACTTTCAATGACACACAATCGTCGAATTCGGTTAGAAGTTAGCGTTCCTGATTCTGATCCGCATCTTCCATCACTAGTCGAAGTTTGGGCCGGAAACAATTGGCACGAGCGGGAAACATGGGACATGTTCGGAATTATTTTTGATGGCCATCCAGGTTTAACCAGAATTTTGATGCCAGATGATTGGCCAGGTCATCCGCAACGTAAAGATTATCCACTTGGTGGAATTCCAATTGAATACAAAGGTGCAACAGTTCCTGCACCATCTGAACGCAGGTCATATCGATGACAACACGCGATTCATACGCATCAGCAACCGACACAACCGAAGGTCGCGTTTATTCAGTTACTGGTGGCGATTGGGATTCACTCGTAACCGAAATCGGACAGACAAAAGAAGAGCGCGTTGTAGTAAATATGGGACCACAACACCCATCTACTCACGGAGTTCTTCGCTTAGTTCTTGAACTTGAAGGCGAAACAATCACCGAAGCACGTGCTGGAATCGGTTATTTACATACAGGTATTGAAAAGAACACCGAATATCGCACCTGGACTCAAGGCGTAACTTTTGTTACCCGCATGGATTATTTAGCACCAATATTTAATGAAACTGCATATTGTCTAGGCGTAGAAAAACTTCTCGGAATTACAAATGACATTCCAGAACGTGCGAGTGAAATTCGCGTTCTAATGATGGAGCTAAATCGCATTTCATCACACATGGTTGCACTTGGCACCGGAGCCCTTGAACTTGGCGCACTTTCACCAATGATTTTTGCCTTCCGCGAACGTGAGAAAGTATTAGATGTTTTTGAAATGGTCTCTGGCCTACGCATGAATATGGCTTATGTTCGTCCTGGTGGAGTTGCACAAGATCTTCCCAAAGGCGCAGTGGCAAAGATTCGGGAAACTGTAAAAGAGTTGCGTCACAACTTCAAAGATAATGAGAAGTTATTAGTAGGAAATACCATCTGGATGATGCGAACTAAGGGGATTGGTTACCTAGATCTTGCTGGTTGCATAACTCTTGGAATTACCGGTCCAGTTCTTCGTTCAGCTGGAATGCCATGGGATCTTCGAAAGACTGATCCATATTGTGGTTATGAAAATTATGAGTTTGATGTTGTAACAACTGACACCTGTGATGTTTATGGTCGATTCTTGATTCGTATGCAAGAGCTCGAACAATCACTTCGAATTATTGAACAAGCTTGCGACAAGTTAGATAAATCTGAAGGTCAACCAGTAATGGTTGCCGACAAGAAAATTGCATGGCCATCACAACTTTCTGTTGGTAGCGATGGAATGGGTAACTCACTCGAACACATCCGCGAAATTATGGGAACGTCGATGGAATCACTTATTCATCACTTTAAATTAGTTACTGAAGGCTTCCGAGTTCCAGCTGGCCAGGTTTATGCAGCCGTTGAATCGCCACGTGGCGAGACTGGAGTTCACTTAGTTTCTGACGGTGGAACACGTCCTTACCGAGTTCACTTCCGCGAACCTTCTTTCAATAATCTTCAAGCAACTTCCGCAATGGCCGAAGGCGGAATGATCGCCGATGTTATTGGCGCAGTTGCATCAATCGATCCAGTTATGGGTGGGGTTGATCGCTAATGAATTTCACTCCTGATCAATTAAAAATAATGGATTCAATAATTGCTCGATACCCAAGATCTCGTTCTGCAGTAATGCCATTACTTCATTATGTGCAAGCACTTGATGGTTATGTAACCCCACGGGGCATCGAAAAGATTGCAGAGCTATTAGAAATTTCAACAGCTGAAGTAACTGCGGTTTCATCGTTTTATACCCAATACCGAACTGAACCTGCTGGTGAATATCACGTAGGTGTTTGTATTAATACCTTGTGCGCGGTTATGGGCGGCGATGCAATTTATGATTCACTAGAAACCCATTTAGGAATTAAGAATCATGAAACAACAGCAGATGGCAAAGTTTCTATTGAAAGAATTGAGTGTAATGCAGCTTGCGATTATGCACCTGTTGTTATGGTGAATTGGGAATTTTATGACAACCAAACTCCACAAAGTGTTAAAGATTTAGTTGATAGCGCCCGTGCTGGAAATCCAACGCCGCCTACACGTGGACCAAAAACACTTCGCACCTGGAAACAGAATTCCGAAGTTCTTGCTGGTTTAAATGATGGCCTTGCTAACGAAGGTGTATCTGCTGGCGAAGCAACGTTGCTCGGACTTAAAATTGCTAAAGGTGGAAAATAAATGAGCAAGTTAACTCCAGTCCTTTCAGCGAATTGGGACGATAAAGATTCATTCACTATTGAGGGTTACAAACGTGCTGGCGGATATCAAGCAGTAACAAAAGCATTAGCGATGGAACCTGACGCGGTAATCACAATGATTAAAGATTCAGGTTTGCGTGGTCGCGGTGGCGCAGGATTCCCAACCGGAAGCAAGTGGGGATTTATTCCACAAGGTGAAAACAAAGAACATTATTTAGTAGTTAATGCCGATGAATCCGAACCTGGAACTTGTAAAGATACGCCGCTACTTCTTGCAAATCCACATGTATTAATTGAAGGAATAATTATTGGGTCATATGCGATCCGGGCAAATCATGCATTTATTTATCTTCGTGGTGAAATAGTTCATGTTTATCGTCGCGTGCAACAAGCAATTGAAGATGCCTATAAAGCTGGATTGCTTGGAAAAAATATTGGTGGCAAAGGCTTTGATTTAGAACTTACATTGCATGCTGGCGCCGGTGCTTATATTTGCGGCGAAGAGACTGCGCTACTTGATTCACTTGAAGGTTTCCGTGGTCAACCAAGGCTACGTCCACCATTCCCAGCTATCGCAGGTCTATATGCGAAGCCAACAGTTGTTAACAATGTGGAATCAATCGCATCAGTTCCAGCAATTATTAAAAATGGCGTTGAATGGTTTCAAACAATGGGAACTGAAAAAAGTAAAGGTTTTACGCTCTACTCACTTTCTGGGCATGTAAATAATCCAGGCCAGTTTGAAGCACCGCTTGGAATAACACTTCGCGAAATACTAGAACTTGCCGGTGGGGTTCGCACCGGACACAAACTTAAATTCTGGACCCCTGGTGGTTCATCAACTCCAATGTTTACCGACGAACACTTAGATATTCCACTTGATTACGAAGGTGTATCTGCCGCCGGATCAATGCTTGGAACAAAGGCACTTCAAATTTTTGATGAAACTACTTGTGTAGTCCGCGCAACGCTTCGTTGGTGCGAATTTTATAAACACGAATCATGTGGCAAGTGCACACCTTGTCGCGAAGGAACTTGGTGGTTGGTTCAAATGCTTCAAGATCTTGAAGATGGCAAGGGAACCGAAGCTGATCTTGCAAAACTTCTTGATCTTTGCGACAACATTGCTGGTCGTTCATTCTGCGCACTTGCAGATGGCGCCGTTGCCCCAATCATCTCCTCACTTAAATATTTCCGTGACGAATATCTTGCGCATCAACGCAACGGTGGTTGCCCATTTGATCCAGTCGCTTCAACGCTATTCAAGACGGTTGGTGCATAAATGACACCTGAACAAGCACTGCTTGAAACTCAAGCAGCAGTTGAAATGATTACTGTTGTTATTGATGGCTTTGAAGTAACAGTTCCAAAGGGCACTCTGGTTATTCGCGCCGCAGAAAAATTAGGAATTCAGATTCCACGTTTCTGTGATCACCCGCTATTAGAACCAGCAGGTGCTTGTCGTCAGTGCTTAGTTGATATTGAGATAAATGGTCGCGCATTCCCTAAGCCACAAGCTTCATGCACAATCCCAGTTGAAAACAATATGATTGTTAAAACCCAATTAACTTCACCAGTTGCAGAAAAAGCTCAAGCCGGAATTATGGAATTCCTTCTTATTAACCATCCGCTTGATTGTCCGGTCTGCGATAAAGGTGGCGAATGCCCACTACAGAATCAAGCGATGAGCGCTGGTCGACCAGAATCGCGCTTCGAAGGCGTAAAGCGGACATTTGAAAAACCAATTTCAATCTCATCTCAAGTATTACTTGACCGCGAACGTTGCGTCTTATGTGCCCGCTGCACTCGCTTCTCAGAACAAATTGCTGGCGATCCTTTCATTACTTTGAATGAACGTGGCGCACTCCAACAAGTTGGGATTTATGAAGAGGATCCATTCGAGTCTTATTACTCTGGAAATACTGTTCAGATCTGTCCAGTTGGTGCACTTACCGGAACCTCATATCGATTCCGTGCACGCCCATTTGATTTAGTTTCAGTTGATTCTGCCTGTGAACACTGCGCATCAGGTTGTGCAATGCGTACCGATATTCGTCGCGGGAAAACTCTACGTCGCCTTGCTGGCGATGATTCTTCAGTTAACGAAGAGTGGAATTGCGACAAGGGACGGTGGGCATTTAAATATTTAACAAGTAGAGAACGTGTTGCTTCGCCAATGATTCGCGGCGAAGATGGCGAACTACATGAAGCATCTTGGCC
>CAXNFK010000059.1:0-7482 GCA_964201775.1 Candidatus Nanopelagicaceae bacterium | reverse complement strand
TCGATGACGCAGGTGCAATTGGTCGTCGCTATCGTCGTCAAGATGAAATCGGAACTCCGTTTTGCATCACAATTGACTTTGAAACTCTGGAAGACAATGCAGTAACAATTCGCGAACGCGACACAATGGCGCAAGAGCGAATTAGCATTGATCAAGTTCAAAATTGGCTTGCACCAAGGTTGTTGGGTTGCTAACTAATTGTTAACCACTTCTCATAAACCACTTGTACTTCCAATTACCAATGGCCAATTCGAGAATAACCAGGTGGTTTTAACTACACCGGTTGTTCTTGCGCCAATGGCTGGAATTACGAATTCGGCATTTCGCACTCTCTGTCGCGAACAAGGTGCTGGCTTATTCGTATCTGAAATGGTTACAGCGCGGGCTCTAATTGAACGCCATCCAGAAACGATGAGACTGATAACTCCGGGCGTTGGAGAAACTCCAAGATCTGTTCAACTTTATGCAGTTGACCCAAAGGTAACTGGATTAGCCGTTAAGTTATTAATGGAAGAGAATTTAGCTGATCATATTGATTTGAATTTTGGCTGCCCAGTTCCAAAGGTAACAAGACGTGGAGGTGGATCTGCACTTCCATTTAAGCAAAAATTGTTCTCCCAAATAGTTAAGGCCGCAGTTGATGCCGCTAAACCATTCGGCGTTCCAGTAACTGTAAAGATGCGAATCGGAATTGATCCGCAGAACGAAACTTATTTAACCGCCGCAACGGCTGCAGCAGATGCTGGAGTTGCTTGGGTTGCATTGCATTCCAGATTCGCATCACAAATGTATGAGGGCCAAGCCGATTGGTCTGCAATAACAAGACTTGTAGAACACCTTGCGCCTACTGGAGTTCCGGTATTAGGAAATGGTGATATTTGGTCAGGCCAAGATGGTGTTCGAATGATGAATGAAACTGGGTGTGCCGGTGTTGTTGTCGGTCGTGGGTGTTTAGGACGGCCATGGTTATTCGGAGATTTAGTTGCAGCATTCAATGGTTCAGATTCACGCATTACTCCAACCCTCTTTGAAGTTAGTGAAATTATTTATCGCCATGGTGAATTGCTAGTTGAATTCTTCGAGGCTGAAGGTCGTGCAATGCGTGATCTACGCAAACATATGGCCTGGTATTTAAAGGGCTTTAGAGTCCCACGTGAACTTCGAAGTAAGTTTGGAATGGTTTCATCTCTTGGTGAATTGCAATATTTACTTGCGCAATTGGAAGATCAACCATATCCAGTTGAAGTTGGTGAATCTCCAAGAGGTCGAACAAGCCATGGCAGACCAGTTCACCTTCCCGATGGTTGGTTAAATGATCCATTTGAAATTCCTGAAATAACAATTGATGATTCAGTTTCAGGTGGCTAATTTTGTTTCTATTATTCAAAATAATTAAGCGGTTAATTGCAACTGTATTACTCGTCGTTGTAGTTCTCCCGTTGTATGCCGGTGGTCGAGTTTGGTATACCGCCAACCATACGAAGCCTGTGACGAGCGATGCGATAATAGTTTTAGGTGCTGCGCAATTTGATGGTGTTCCGAGCCCAGTTTTGGAAGCAAGGTTGGTAGAAGCAAAACGAGTATTCGAGAAAAAGCTAGCACCCAGAATTCTTACCGTAGGTTCACGTGCCCCAGGAGATAGAACAACTGAAGCGGCTAGTGGTTTTTACTGGTTGGTCGATCAAGGCATTGGAAAGAAATTTGTCGATTCAATTCCATATGGTCGAGATACTCTTGCAAGCACTGAAAGTTATGTCGGTGTTATGAAAAAGTTGAATTTAAAATCTGCAATTATTGTTACTGATCAATATCACTGTTTGCGTGCAATAACTATGGCATCAGATCTTGGAATTTCTGCGACTTGTGCGCCAACCCGAACTGGTCCTGCATCAACTAGTAATTCAAGCTTTCGATATTTAGTGCGGGAAACCGGCGCTTATCTGGCCTATGTCACCCTTGGCCGGCATGGTATTCACCTGACTGATCAAGTTAAGAATTAGTTAAGGAGTTAGGGTTACCCCATCATGGTTTTAAAAGCAGCTATCGAACATTCGGGATACAACGATTTTGATCGTGCCCGTTTTATTGATGAGCCAGCAAAAAGATTAGGGCGAACTGAATTTGCACGCGATCGCGCCCGCATTATTCATTCATTTGCATTGCGCAGACTTGCTGCTAAAACCCAAGTTGCAGTCCCATGGGCGACAGATTTTCCACGAACCCGGCTTTCACATTCACTTGAATGCGCACAAGTTGGTCGTGAACTTGGTGCCGCACTTGGCGCAGATCCAGATTTAATGGAGGGAGCATGTTTAGCGCACGACATTGGCCATCCACCTTTTGGTCACAATGGTGAGGAAGCGCTAAATCAAACCGCACTTAGTTGTGGCGGCTTTGAAGGCAACGCCCAGAGTTTTAGATTATTAGTTCGTCTTGAAGCAAAAACTGTTGATGCAAATGGAATTTCCCTAGGTTTGAATTTAACTCGGGCCAGTTTGGATGCTGCTACTAAATATCCTTGGCCGCGCGCAACCAACGCCCACAAGTTCGGTGTTTATGATGATGATCAAGAGATCTTTAACTGGGTTCGCAAGGATGCGCCAATCGGCAGCCAATCATTCGAAGCCCAGATTATGGATTGGTCAGATGATGTTGCATATAGCGTTCATGATTTAGAGGATGCCTTAGTTTCTGGGCAAGTAAAGCTGCGCGATTTAACCAACGACTTTGCTGATATTTATAAAGATGCGCAATCAAATAATCTCGCGGATATCACAATTGATGAAGCAAGAATTGCACTAGAAAATCTGCAACAACTTTCATGTTGGCCTAAAGAATATGACGGCAGCCATCGCGCACTTGCACGTTTAAAAGATTTAGGGAGCCAACTGGTAGGCCGCTTTGCTCGTGCAGCAGAAGAAGAAACTCGAGCACAATATGGCACCGGACAATTAACTAGATACAACGCCAATTTAGTTGTTCCACGCGCCCAACATGTTGAGGTTGCATTCCTAAAGTCACTTGCTGGCTTTTACATTATTAACTCAGAGCACTCAGTAAAGCGATATGACAATGAGCAAACTTTAATTCAAGAGCTAGTTGCGGCCGTTCTCAAAGGCGCCCCAAATACTTTGGAATCATTTTTTCTACAGGATTGGCAACGCGCAACAACCGATGCCGCAAAATTGCGCGTAGTTATTGACCAAGTTGCTTCGCTAACAGATCCAGGGGCAATCGCGCTTGCTGCGCGATTAAGATAACGCCATGGCTTCCGGTCGAATTCGCGATGAAGATGTCACCCATGTTCGCGACAACAGTTCAATCGATGATGTCGTTGGCGATTTTGTTCAGTTAAAGAGCGCTGGTGGGGGACAGAAGAAAGGTCTCTGCCCTTTCCATGATGAGAAAAGCCCGTCATTCCATGTAACACCAAGCAAAGGCTACTTTCACTGTTTCGGATGCGGTGTCGGTGGTGATGCAATTGCGTTTTTAATGAAGATGGATCACCTCTCATTTTCTGAATCGGTCGAACGCTTAGCTGATCGCATGGGATACACGCTCCGCTATGACGGTACCAATACAAATACCGGACCAAGTATTAATCGCTCACGGCTAGTTGCAGCAAATGTTGCGGCAATGAATTTCTATCGCGAACAATTGAATCTTCCAGGAAGCGCCCAAGTTGGTCGAGATTTCTTACAGAAACGTGGATTTGATAAATCAGCAGCCGAAACTTTTGGTGTTGGCTATGCGCCAGATGAATGGGATGGTTTATATAAGCATCTTAAAACTTTAGGATTTACCGATAGCGAACTCTCGCTCGCTGGCTTATCGAAAGATGGAACTAAAGGCCCGATAGATAGATATCGCAATCGTTTAGTCTGGCCAATTAAAGATATCTCAGGTGATGTAGTTGGTTTTGGCGCCCGCAAACTTGCAAGTGATGAAGTCGACCAAGGTCCTAAGTATTTGAATACATCAGAGACACCAATTTATAAGAAGAGCCAGATACTTTACGGGCTCGATATGGCTAAAAAAGAGATTGCTAAGAAGCGCCAAATTGTAATTGTTGAAGGATATACGGATGTTATGGCAGCGCACTTAGCGGGAATAACCACAGCGGTCGCAACATGTGGAACTGCATTTGGTGATGATCACATCCGAGTCATCCGTAGATTGCTTATGGACGATGACGCTTTTCGAGGTGAAGTAATTTTTACCTTCGATGGCGATGCTGCCGGACAGAAAGCAGCCCTTCGTGCATTTGGCGATGACCAGAAATTTGTTGCCCAAACTTTTGTTGCCGTTGAACCTTCAGGAATGGATCCTTGTGATTTGCGAATTGCATCAGGAGATGCCGCAGTTCGAGATTTAATTGCGCGCCGGGTTCCGCTATTCGAATTTGCTATAAAGAGTGAGATTGCTAAATATGATGTTAATTCGGCAGAAGGAAGAGTTTCAGCCCTGAATCAAGTCGCACCATTGATCGGGAAAATTAGAGATGCATCTTTGCGACCAGAGTATGCCCGCTTGGTTGCCGGTTGGTTAGGCATGGAAGTTGATATTGTCACAAATGCAATTAAAAAAACTGCTACAAGAAGTGTGCCTTCGCAGAACTTAGAGCCTGCTGTTCAATCTGAAGTAAATTTGCGAGACCCAATTTTGATGATGGAACGTGAAGTCTTAAAAATTAAATTACAACATCCAGATATGGCGAAAGATTGGGCACTGCTAGAGAAGAATGCATTTACCTATTGGGCTTATCACCAGCTTCGCACACAAATCGATGGCTCTCCAGAGCTAAACATTCAAAAGTTACTGGAAAGCAGCGAGAGCGAAGATATACGCGCGCTGATAACTGAACTCACGGTTGAACCAATCCGCACAGATCGCGAAATTTCTGAACGTTACATCGCTGCGATCTTTGCCAGACTTCGCGAAGTTGCACTCAGTCGTTCGATTGCAGAAATTAAATCAACTTTGCAGCGCTTAAATCCAACAGAGAATGAAGCCCAATACAACGAGACATTTGGGGCTTTGGTAGCGATGGAAGCCGAACGCCGAGTTCAGAAAGATGCCGCTTTGGGCGAACTTGGCTAGTTTTCCTAATTGGGATAACTCACCGAGCGTCAGATATAGTTCCCCCGTTACAATCCCTCATAGCTCAATTGGCAGAGCAGCCGACTGTTAATCGGCAGGTTCTTGGTTCGAGTCCAAGTGAGGGAGCTTTTTATTTGGTTGGTTAGATGGTCAGGGAGTTGTAACGGTGGCAAATTATAGTTTTGTGAAAACTTGGCAGAACATCCCAATCGGCGCACGTTTAATTCGACTTTTTCTGGGCGTTACATTTATTTACGGTGGCTGGAACAAAGCCACTGATCCCGGATTTTTGAATCCGCAATCAGCAAGTTACATCGGCGCCCAAATTACTAGTTATCTTGATACCTCTCCAATATCTTTTGCGCTAAAACCCATGATTGAAAATGCGACTGCATTTGGTTGGTCGATAATTATTTCGGAATTTGCAATTGGAATCGCAACCCTTGCCGGCATAGCTCTTGAACTTGCGGCGCTTGGCGGATTTTTTCTATCAATCACACTCTGGCTTACTGCGACTTGGACCGTAAAACCATATTTCTTGGGAAGTGATACCGCATACGCAATTCTCTGGTTAGCACTTTTCTTATTGGTTCGCCAAAATACAAAGGGTAGGCGGGTAACTGCGCTCTTGCCAGATCTGCGTGATCGCCGCGAAGTTATGCGAATCCTTGGTGTTGTGGCTGCATCAGTTGCGGCTGTATTCGTTGGTCGAAGATTTGAGAATTCAAATCCAACCCCAGAAGCGGGAACTGCAATTGCGAAGGAAGCAGAATTTCCAATTGGCTCTAGTAAAGAATTTATCGCAGCTGATGGAAGTCCAGCCGTTTTATTTAGAACTAAATCCGGAGTTTTCGCTTATTCGCGCGTCTGCACTCACCAAGGGTGCAGTGTTAGTTATGAAGCAGCAAGCAATGTTTTAATTTGCCCTTGCCATAATGCACGATTTGATCCAACGAGAGATGGCTCAGTAATTAGTGGCCCAACCAAGATTGCGCTACCTAAAATTAAAGTTGCAATTAAGGGTATAAATATCGTTCAGATTTAAAGAATTACCTTAGCGCCGCTACTTGGTAACGCGGAGAAAAATCTAGGGCTCTTATATCTTGCGGCCATGAATGCACTTTTAATCTCATTCTTAATCAACTCAGAATCTTTAGCTTTAATCAGCGCAATGGCGCTGCCACCAAAACCGCCGCCAATCATTCGTGAACCAATAGCGCCAAATTTAAGCGCGGTATCAACAGCTAAATTTAATTCTGGACACGAGACGGTGTAGTTATCTCGCAGCGAAATATGAGCGGCTGTAACAATTTCACCAAAGCCCACAAAATCACCGGCTTTCAATAATGAAACTGCATCTAGCACTCGCTTCATCTCGGTTACTCCATGAAAGGCGCGAAGATAGGTCTTCTCATCGAGTTCGGATTTTCTAGCCACAAAATCTGCAATCGTGATATCGCGAAGTGAAGTAATCCCTAAATCTGAAATAGCTTTTTCACAAGATGCTCGGCGCTCGGCATATCCACCATCAACTAGCGCATGGTGCACTTGGGTATCAATTACTAAAAGTTCTAATCCAAGCGGCGCTATATCAAAAGGAATTTGTTCTATCGAAAGATCGCGAGTATCTAAAAGAAGGGCGTTGCCTTGCGTTGCCATCAGCGAAACCGATTGATCCATAATGCCACAAGGCATACCGACATAAATGTTTTCCGCTCGCTGGGCGGCTCGGGCTAATTCTGGAAGAGTTAAACCTAAATTAAATATTTCATTCATTGCAGTTGCAACCGCGCACTCTAGTGCGGCACTTGAAGAAAGCCCTGCTCCTAAAGGAACCTGACCATCTACCAAAATATCTAAACCAGAATCAATTTCAAGTGACCAGAGAACTCCGATTGGATAACGGGTCCAGGCTTCACCGCTCTTGGGCGCAATATTCGCGCAATCTATTGTTGAAACTGCACCCTTCTTTTGACTGGAGGCACAGCGGATTTTGTTCTCAGTATTTCTAGCGATTGCAACCGTGGTGGCATTCGAGATTGCGAATGGCAGAACGAAACCATCTAGAAAATCAACATGCTCGCCAATTAGATTAACTCTTCCCGGAGCGCTGGCAATAATCTCTGGTGCTTTTCCGAAAATCTCCTGAAATTTACTTGCTAGTTGATGCATTCTGGGATTCCCAAGTATCACTAACCATATTTTCAATATTGTATTTTGGTGCCCAATTCAGCGCCTGTGAAGCAAGTGAAATATCGGCTACTAATACTGCTGGATCACCAGATCTTCTGGCACCAACTTCTACAGGTATAACTCTTCCAAGAACTTTGCTTGCAGCGTTTATAACCTCGGCAACTGAATAACCGCCACCACTTCCAAGAT
>CAXNFK010000058.1:0-7608 GCA_964201775.1 Candidatus Nanopelagicaceae bacterium | reverse complement strand
GTTACTTTTACGGTGTCAGCAAGAATGTTGACGCCGCGCTCCATCGCACGACGAGCCTCTTCATCAAAACTTAAAGTTTTTCCCATGTGTTATTACTTCTTTTCAATAATTGCTAATACATCGCGAGCTGAAAGAACAAGGTATTCCTCGTTGTTGTACTTAACTTCAGTTCCGCCGTACTTGCTGTAAAGAACTACATCGCCAACTTTTACATCCATTGGTGTGCGCACGCCATCATCAAAACGACCTGGACCAACTGCGATAACAGTGCCTTCTTGTGGCTTCTCTTTTGCAGTATCTGGAATTACTAAACCTGACGCTGTTGTTTGCTCGGCTTCATTTGCCTTTACAACTAGGCGATCTTCTAGTGGCTTGATGGTTACGGCCATGATTGCTCCTTCATAATTAATGGGCGCTACTCGATTAGCAGACTCACCCTTCGAGTGCTAACGCAAACTCTAAAGCAGGGGTGGGTGGGGCGTCAAAATATGGGATTTGATATTCCAGAGCTGGAATCGGCCGCAAAGCCTATTTGTGAGGGATTTAAGCCCTTTGCCACTGCAAGCGAGCCAATCGCTGCAACCATTGCCCCGTTATCGGTGCACAAATCCATTGGTGGAATCCGCAGTTGGATGCCGGCTTTTAGGGTTCGTTCCTTAGCAAGATCACGAAGCCTGCTGTTCGCGGCTACCCCACCAGCAATTATCAGAGTTTCGATTCCGGTTTCTTTCGCCGCGCTAATCGCCTTTGTTAGAAGCACATCGACAACTGCTTCTTGGAAAGATGCAGCAACATCAGCCCGCAGATAATTTGGGGTTTTTGCTAAGTATCTTGAAACCGCTGTTTTTAAACCAGAAAATGAGAAATCATATTTATGGTCAACTAAATCTCGAGCCAGAGTTAAGCCGCGTGGAAAATCTATCGCCTCTGGATTTCCAGATTTCGCTGCGCGATCAATTGCAGGTCCACCAGGAAAACCAAGTTCCAAAATTCTTGCAATTTTATCGAAGGCTTCACCGGCTGCATCATCAATAGTTGAGCCAAGAGTCTTTACATCATCGGTTAAATCATTGATCTGCAGAATAGAACTATGGCCACCACTAACTAAAAGTGCAATTGCTGGATCAAGTTTGTGATCAGAGTTTAGAGAATCAACAGCGATGTGTGCGGATAAATGATTGACGCCGAAAAGTGGTTTATCAAGAGCCAGTGCCATTCCTGCTGCACTAGAAGTTCCAACCAATAGTGCACCAATTAATCCGGGGCCAGCAGTAACTGCCAAAGCATCAATATCTTTAATCGAAACTTTTGCATCAACTAGTGCCTGCGCAATTACATTTGGCATCGCCTCTAAATGTGCACGGCTTGCAATTTCCGGAACTACTCCCCCAAATCGGGCATGTTCATCAACGCTAGATGAAATGACATTCGCCAGTAATTTACGGCCACGAACTATTCCAACTGCGGTCTCATCGCAGGAAGTTTCAATTCCAAGAACTAACGCATCAGAGTTTTTCATGATAACTCCTTGCGCATAACAATCGCTGGCTTTCCTGGACCGTAATAATCTTTACGGCGCGAAATTTCAATAAAGCCAAATGACTCATAAAGCGGAATCGCCTCTTCGTTACCAACTCGAACTTCAAGCATTATTGCTTCGCATTTTTGAGTTCGGGACCAGTCGATTAATCTGCGAAGTAATTCGCGGCCAATGCCCTTACGACGATATCCATCTGCAACAGTCACAGTTAGGACATCGGCGGTTCCGGCCAAATTAACTACACCGGCATAGGCAATTAGCTCCCCTGACTTCTCGGCAACGACATACATTCGTTCTTTGCCAGCAAACTCTTCTTTGAACTGCGCCATCGTCCAGGCTTCATGACCATAACTAGATTTTTCAATTGCAAATGCTGGAACTAAATCAAGTTGTGTCATGGGTCTAAATTTCACACCTACAGGCGCCGGGTATGCATCGGGCCTGCGCACATAAATTGGTTGGGCATATGTTGCACCCGATTTTGCAATTGCAATAAGCGCTTTGGGATCAGGAAATTGATTAAGTTCTTCGCCATAAATTGGAATTGCAAAAGCGCTTAGCTGCGAAGGTTGGCAAACCTTTGGTTCACCGATTCGCAAACTATTCGTGTATCTGGCAAAAAAGACTTCTTTGCGTCTGGCATCAATTGCAACATGGAAATCGTTATCAGAAAATTGGCTGGCAATTGCATCAAGACTGCATACGCCAGTCCAAGTGATTCCTCTAGCAAATGCAAAACTCTGTGCAAATGAAATACCTACCCGAAGTCCAGTAAACGGACCTGGGCCCATTCCAACAATTACTTCATCAATACCACTTTGAGTCTTAAGCCCTTCGACTACTAGCTTTGGTAAGACTTCACCATGAGATAGTGCACCGTCGTGATGAGATTCAAATAAAGTTTTGTTGTCACTAACTATTGCAACACTTGTTCGTGAAGTTGAAGTATCAATTAAAAGGTAAGTGCTCATGATTTAAACCCAGCAAATCTCTGACCATGGCCAATAATTGAAACCAGCCTCTGGTCATCGCCCTCACCAAATTCGATTTTGATTTCTAGATATTGATCGGCTAGGCGATCGGCTAAGCCTTCGCCCCATTCCACAACTGTGATACTTGTTGGAAGGTAACTCTCTAAATCCAAATCATCAAAAATCGCAGTTGAATCACCTTGTAACCGGTATGCATCGACATGAACTAATGGAATTTTGCCGGGATGAATTCGAGAAATAACAAAGGTTGGCGAGGTGATGTTTTCAATTCCAAGTGCCTTGCCAATACCTTGAGTAAGCGCAGTCTTGCCAGCTCCTAAGGGTCCAGATAACAGAAGTAAATCTCCAGCTTTTAATTGCACGCCAATTCGCGCACCTAATTTGTGCATCTCGGCAAGGTTATTGACTTCAATTTTTTCAGACACAAGAGAAGGTTACCCATGAAAAAGCGGGGCCAGAATTAACTGACCCCGCAATTTCTAGTTATTCAGGAATTAATCCTGATACTTCAACTCACTTGGTTGGTAATCCGGATCAGTATTTAGATACGGAACCTTAGGCAGAATTGTGTTCAAGACAGTTTGGCTTGGAACTTTTCCGGTCTTAGCTGATGAAGCTAGGACACGGACCCATGTCATTAACTGTTCCTTCGTGAATGACTCGTGCCCAACACCAGAGATAGCTACCGGAGCAGTCAAATCAGGAGCACCAGTTGCAGTGAACTTGGTGTATGTGTCTGGAGTTATTGCATACATCGAAACTGTATTCCAGACTGGCTTGCTCTTAAGAAGCGCACTTACCTCGGATGAAGTTGTTGCTGCAGCGTATTTCTTTTCCCATGCTGCAAGCTTTGCTTCGTAAACAGGTTTTGCCTTGTTTACATAGTGGACCTGGTTACCAGACAACACCAGACGATCTGCTTCATTTGAAAGCAGAACTACTGGCTTTGTTGTGTCGAATTTAGACTTATCTAGTGCAGCTAATTTTGCCACTGCAGCTGCGTTACCAGTAACACGTGGATAAGCCGCAAGCGTTGCAAGCATTGCACCAACTGCTTCATCGCCAGAAAGGCCAACAGTAAAGCGACCTAGATCTTCATCTGAAAGTAGAGCAGAGAAATCAGTCTTTGTGTTGTCGTAGAAACCAGCACCTACGACTTCAGCAACACCTTGGCCACCAAAGTAGGCAGTTCCAAGAAAGTCTTGAGCGTTTTCAAGGATTGCAACAGTCGAGTTAATACTTCCCTCTGGAACAAGTCCTCCTACTGAGATTCCATCCATGTGAGAAGACTTTGTTGGGATACCAGCAATCAATCCTGCAAGTAATAACGCAGAACGTTGTGGAATTCCGGCAGCTGCAAGTGGAGCTGGATAAGCAATTGGGAAGTTGCCGTAATCAACGCTCCACTTTGTAAGAAGTGCGCCGACCTTTGCAAAGTCACCGAGAACTGCCATATGGCCAGGTACACCCTTGGTTCCCATAACTGTGCAGCCCTTGATTGTTGGATCAAAGAAAACGCTGAACATGTAGAGGAAGTCGCAACCAGACTTAAGTGTGTTTGCGATTGATGGTGATACGCCGGCAAGAATTCCGACTGCATCTGCACCATCTGGATACTTTTCAATGTATGGAGTCAAGATTGCGCCAGCCATTGATGAGCCGTAGACAACAGTCTTGGTGATTGAAACGCGCTTCTTAGTAATAGTTACTAATTCATTCAGCATTTCAACACAGTCAGCTGTGTTCCAGCCATGCAAGCCACTTGATGAACAATCATAAGCAGCAATTCCATAGCCAATTTGAAGCATTGGTTTTACTGTGCTGACTTTATGGTTGACGCTGGTTGGTGACATTTGTTCCACACCTGTTGGCACAACATAACCTGGGTATGGATATGAAGGTCTCACACCATGTTGCCAGAAGAAGAAGGTTCCGTTGTAGTTTGATGGAACCATCGTCCGGTATTTAGCACCATTGCTTAGGGTGCCGTTACAAGTAATTACGCCGCTTTTGGCATCAGTTACGCAAACTGGATCTGCTGCTTGTGCCGGAGCCGCAACTGCGACTACCAAACCAGCAGAGATAAGTGCAGATGCACCAATTGTTGCGATAAGTTTTTTCAAGTTAACGTTTCTCATTTTATCCCTACTTAACCTTTGGAAGCGCATCAGCGGCAATCGCTGGACGCTCGTATTTAGAAACTGTTACTGGGCCCTTTGCAGAATCAGTTGTGTAAACAACACGCTTTCCATCAAGTGGCTTAAGCACTAGCGAAGCATCGTATTCACCCAGCCAGAAACCTGTGAAAGCTTCGTGTGTGGTATCTGAGTAACCTAGAGGTGAAAATGCTGCGCTGCTTAACTTCGAACCGCTCTTCTTAAGGTAGGAAACTAGCTTTGCGCGAGTTAGATCTTTTCCAACTCCCATAAGAGCTGAGGTAGCAAGATAAGCAATATTCATACCTTGCAATACATTGTTATCCCAAGCCTTATCTAGTCCGGTGGTCTTGTTGAATTCATCATTGATTTTCTTAAATGCCTTGATGTATTCGTCATCAGCATCACCTGCAGCCGGTGCGTGTGAAGCTGTGAGAGTTCCAGCTAACATCGCAGCGCTTGTAGCAAGCGGAACACTTCTTCCAGCAAGGATGGTCTGGAAAGTTGTTGCATCTGCACCAACGCTGATTACCGCCCATTTTGTTGGCTTGTATGAAAGCGCAGCTGCTGTTGCATATGCGACCGCGGTAGCAGATGAAACTGCGGCGATGATAACAACATCAACACCATTAGCCTTCATCTGACCAATCTGAGTTCCAAGACCAAGTGTCCCGTGAGTGCCTGAGACGAATGAAGCTGAGGTTTTCTTGGCTTCAAACTTAAGTCCAGATTCAACTAGACCAGCCAAAGCATTTCGACCGAAGTCATCGGATTGATACACAATACCGATTTTCTTATCTTTATACTTTTCCTTTAGATACTTACCAAGGATTTTTGCCTCAACTGTGTAAGTTCCAAGCCCACCAAAAGTATTTGGATACTTCTTAGGGTCGGTATACAAACCACTGTATCCGCTGTTTACAAAGAGATCAGGAATTCCTCGACGATTAATGTCTTTCACCACAGCAAGGTGGGTTTGAGTTCCGATAGATCCGAAGAATGCAAAAATCTTTTCATCATTAATTAATTCTCTGGCGGTTGTAATTGTGCGACCAGCCTTATATTCGTCATCTTTAGTGACGAGCTTGATGTTGCGACCGTTAACACCACCTTTTGAATTCACATAATCAAAGTAGGCGCGTGCTGCGTCATCTATTTTTTTATAGCCAGGGCTTGCTAAGCCAGTTTGTGGCAATTGCATACCCAGAACAATTTCAGTATCTGAAACTCCCGGAACGTTCGCGGCGGATGCCGAAACACCATTCATTACTAGAGACCCCACCAGCGCTGATGCGACTACGGTGAGAATCAGAGGTTTGCGAAGATTCACTGCATTCACTCTTTCTACTGCACTCTTATCATGGACAAGATTTCTGGCCCATGGGCTCAGGCAGGTGCGCCTGAATCTGCTCATAGATTAACGAAATGTGAACATCTAGTGAAGTGCCATGCGGTGCGAATTTCATAACAATCTGGCATCTATCAAGCCTAAATCATGGGGTTTTGCTGAGATTTGCTGCTTACTTAGTGTTTATGGCGGTGGCGAATATGTTCTAGGACTCCGGCCGATCCCCGTGGGTTCAAGATTACTGTCACAAGAAGAAGAAGGCCGATGACAAGTGCAGGTAGATAGTTGCTGATGGTTTCGGGCAATTCAAGAAATTTTGTGACTCTCTCAACTAAGTCTGGAAGAAAAACGATTACGAATGTGCCAAAAATTGCACCACCGATTGAGCGAAGCCCGCCAATTACTGCTGCAGTTAAAAGCAAGAGCGAAAGATCTGTTGGGTAAACACTTGGGCCAACCAGACCTCGGAAACCATAAATGGCTCCAGCTAGACCGGCTAGCGCTGATGAGCATACAAAGGCGATTACTTTAGTTCTTGCAATATTTATTCCCGCAAGTGAAGCAGCTACTTCATTATCGCGAACTGCACGCCAGGTCCGACCACTTCTGGTATTTGAAAGATTTAAAACAGCAAACAGTGACAGCGCTGCAAAAGGTAGAGCGACATAAAGGGACCACTCTTCGATGCTTATTTCACCAATCAAATTTGTTAGCCAATTAGGTGGGTAACCGTAATCAACAGTAAATCCAATATCGCCACCGAGCAAAGATTCAAATCTAATTGCGATAGATGGAATTGCCAGAGCCATTACTAAAGTTGTTCCTGCTAAGTAGGGACCACTTAATCTTGCTGCTGCAAGTCCTAAGAAAAGTCCAAATAGTGCTGACACGAAGATTGCTAGAACAAATGCCAACCACATCGAAATCTCAAGCTTGGTCACGAGAAGAGCAGAGCTGTAGCCACCGATGGCCATAATTGCACCTTGACCCAAAGAAATTTGACCAGAAGCACCGGTCAACAAAGTGATTGAAAAAACTGCAATCAATAAGGTAGAAATATTCGCTAATTGAAATTGGTTATAAGGACCAAATTGCATTGATAGCAGAAGAATAAACAGGAAGAAGATTATTGCTAGTCGAGTGCTTCGAAATCCAATAACTTTATGGGTTTTAACTTTAGACACGTCGCACCTCCTTACTGCCGAGAATTCCTTGCGGACGAAGGAAGAGCGCCAGTAACAAGAAGATCAGAATCGCAAGAAAAACATTCTCTGGCGCGCTGTAAACATTAACAAATGCGATTACATAGCCCAGGATAAATCCACCCAGAACTGAACCAGCCAAACTTGTAAGTCCACCGACTACTGCAGCAGTAAAACCAATAATCAAAAGTAGATCTAAAGTATTTGGTGAAAGATTAGTTTTTGGCGTAACCAAGAGACCCGCGAGCGATGAAGCAGTTCCTGAAATCGCCCAACTTAAAGTTCTAACTGATCCAACTCTAATTCCACTAAGTCTTGTTACCTCAGGATTTAGCGCACTTGCTCGCATCGCAAGTCCCATACCAGTTTT
>CAXNFK010000057.1:0-7789 GCA_964201775.1 Candidatus Nanopelagicaceae bacterium | reverse complement strand
AAATACCGTGATGCGAAGGTCCATCGTCTCCAGTGATTCCAGCACGATCCAGAACAAAAGTTACGCCAGCCTTATGAAGTGCAACATCGAGAAGTAACTGATCAAATGCCCGATTCAAAAAAGTTGAATAAATAGCAACGACTGGATGTAAGCCAGTAAAGGCTAAACCGGCCGCACTAGTTGTTGCATGCTGTTCAGCAATACCAACATCGAAGGCGCGCTTTGGAAATTTCTCTGAGAATTTATCTAAGCCCGTTGGCCCAAGCATCGCTGCAGTAATTGCAACTACATCTTCGCGCTTGGCACCGATTTCACAAATTTCATCTGCAAAAACACTTGTCCAGTTAGGGGCTGACTTAGCGACTGGCGCTCCGGTTTCAGGATTTACTACGCCAACTGCATGGAATTTTTCTGCTGAATCATTTATTGCTGGTGCGTGGCCACGGCCCTTTTCAGTGATTACATGAACTAATACCGGTGCCCCAAAATTCTTTGCTTGCAGAAGGGCGTTCTCCATTGCTTCAATATTGTGGCCATCAATTGGACCAAGATATTTAAGACCTAAATCTTCAAACATTCCTTGCGGCGCAACAATATCTTTTATTCCCTTTTTGACTCCATGTAGCGTTTCATAAATTGGACCACCAACAACAGGTGTCTTTTCAAGAACACCCTTGCCCCAATCCAAGAATTTCTCATAGCCGCTTGTTGTGCGAAGAGTAGAAAGATAAGTTGCAAGTCCACCAACAGTTGGTGAGTAAGAACGTTCATTGTCATTAACAACAATTACAAGTTTCAATTCATCACTTGACGCAATGTTATTAAGCGCTTCCCATGACATGCCGCCAGTTAAAGCACCATCTCCGACAACACAAACCACAGTCTTATCGAGATCGCCTTTAATTAAATTTCCGCGAGCCACACCGTCGGACCAAGATAAAGCGGTCGAAGCATGTGAATTTTCGACAACATCGTGTTCACTCTCAGAACGATTTGGGTAACCAGATACACCACCACGTTGGCGCAATTTATCGAATCCAGAAATTCGCCCCGTTAATAATTTGTGCACGTAAGTTTGGTGACCAGTATCAAAAATTACTGTGTCTTTGGGTGATTCAAATATCCGGTGAATTGCAATTGTTAACTCAACAACTCCCAGGTTTGGACCAAGATGTCCGCCACTCTTCGAAACTTTTTCAACTAAAAATTCTCTAATATCACTCGAAAGTTCATTGAGCGCAGGATATGAAAGCTTCGCCAAATCTGCCGGCGTCTGGATGCTTTCGAGGTGCTTTGACATCGTCGTAGTCTAGAGCAAGCCTTATTTTTTAGAGTAGTGAACGCAGCACATATTGCATGATGCCACCATGGCGGAAATAATCGGCTTCCCCTGGGGTATCAATTCGAACTACCGCATCAAAACTCTTATCGCCCGCAATAACCTTAAGAACCTTCGGAACTCCCCCGGTATTAAGCGCTTCTATTCCAACAACAGCAAATTCTTCACTGCCAGTTAGGCCAAGTGATGCAGCGTTTGTTCCGGCTGGGAATTGAAGTGGTAGCACTCCCATTCCAATTAAGTTTGATCTATGAATACGTTCGAATGATTCTGCGATAACTACTTTGACACCCAGCAGCGCAGTTCCCTTTGCCGCCCAATCGCGTGATGAACCAGATCCATATTCTTTTCCGGCAAGAATTACTAACGGAATCTTTGCAGCTTGATAAGCCATTGATGCATCGTAAATAGTTGATTGTGCGCCACCATCTAGGAAATTCTTTGTGAAACCGCCTTCAACACCATCCAACAATAAATTCTTAAGACGAATGTTTGCGAATGTTCCACGAATCATTACTTCGTGATTACCACGACGTGATCCATATGAGTTGAAATCTGCGCGATCAATTCCGTGTTCAGCCAAATATTTTCCGGCTGGTGAATCTGCCTTAATATTTCCAGCTGGTGAAATGTGATCGGTAGTTACTGAATCGCCGAGAATTGCCATTACGCGGGCCTTGGAAATGTCTTTTAGTGGTTCTGGGTTGCGTGGCATACCTTCAAAATAAGGTGGCTTACGAACGTAGGTAGATTTCAAATCCCATTCAAAAACTTTACCGGTTGGTGTTGCTAGTGATTTCCAACGATGATCGCCTTCAAATACTGTTGCATAATCCTTAGTGAACATTTCTGAAGAGATTGAACTATTAATTACAGTTTGAATTTCTTCGGTGGTTGGCCAAATATCCTTTAGATAAACGGCGTTACCGTCTTTATCATTTCCAATTGCATCGTTCTCGAAATCATGATCCATAGTTCCGGCAAGTGCGTATGCAACAACCAATGGTGGTGAAGCAAGGTAATTCATCTTGATATCAGGGCTGATGCGACCTTCAAAGTTACGGTTACCCGATAGGACTGCGGTAACAGCTAGATCGTTCTCATTAATTGCCTTACTAATTTCAATTGGAAGTGGCCCGGAGTTACCGATACAAGTTACACATCCATAGCCAACTAAGTTGAAGCCGAGTTGATCCATGTATGGAGTTAATCCAGCACGATCGTAGTAATCGGTAACAACTTTAGAACCGGGAGCAAGAGTTGTTTTAACCCAAGGCTTACTACGCAGCCCCTTTTCAACGGCCTTCTTTGCAAGCAAGGCAGCACCAATCATTACGCTTGGATTTGAAGTGTTTGTGCAAGATGTAATTGAAGCAATTACTACTGCGCCATTCGATACTGAAGTTTCGCTACCGTTAAGTGAAATCTTGACCGCAGATTTAGAAGTTTTATCGGTGAAGTAGGTTGGAAGAATCTTTTCAAATGAATCTTTTGAATTTGATAGTTCGATTCGATCTTGTGGTCGCTTTGGACCAGCAATTGAAGGAACGATTGTTGCAAGATCTAATTCAAGAGTTTCAGAGAATCTTGGTGACTTATCTGGGTTGTGCCAGATACCAACGCGTTTTGCATATTCTTCAACTAAAGCTAATTGATCTGCTGTGCGCCCAGTTAGCTTCATGTAGCGAATAGTTTCTTCATCAATTGGGAATATCGCGCAAGTAGATCCATATTCTGGTGACATGTTTCCGATAGTTGTGCGGTTTGCCATTGGAAGTGCAGTAACCCCAGGGCCATAAAATTCAACAAACTTGCCAACCACACCGTGCTTACGGAGCATTTGAGTAATTGTTAAAACTAAATCTGTTGCAGTAGTTCCAATTGGAAGCTGGCCATTTAACTTAAATCCAACTACGCGAGGAATCAACATTGAAACTGGTTGACCGAGTAACGCTGCTTCGGCTTCGATGCCGCCTACTCCCCAACCTAAAACTCCGAGTCCGTTAACCATTGTCGTATGTGAATCTGTTCCAACCACGGTATCTGGGTATGCGCGTAGTACGCCATCAACCTTGCGTGTCATTACAACTCGGGCTAAGTATTCGATATTTACTTGGTGAACAATTCCGGTTCCTGGTGGCACAACTTTAAACTCATCAAACGCACTCTGGCCCCAACGAAGGAAGCGGTAACGCTCTTGATTGCGTTGGTATTCGATATCAGTATTCTCTTCAAAAGCAGTATTCGTTCCAAATTTGTCTGCAATAACTGAGTGATCAATTACTAATTCTGCTGGTGCAAGTGGATTTACCTTTGCTGGGTCTCCACCAAGTTCGACGATGGCTTCACGCATAGTTGCAAGATCCACAACACATGGAACGCCAGTGAAATCTTGCATAATTACACGTGCTGGAGTGAATTGAATTTCGGTATCGGGCTCTGAATCTGGATTCCAATTTGCAAGAGCTTCAATTTGTGCCGCAGTTATATTCGCACCATCTTCGGTGCGGAGTAAATTTTCGAGTAAAACTTTTAAGCTAAAGGGAAGTGAGTCTGAAGCTGGCAATTTCGTAATATCAAAAATCTCGTATTTGCTACCCGCTACTTCAATTTCAACCTTGGCGCCAAAAGAATTTTTACTCATGGCTTTATCTTAACCGAGAGAAAAGCGAGCTACACATTCCACATGTTGGGTCATCGGGAATAGATCGAATCCAACGATGTGATTTAGGTGATACCCACCCTCTTCTAGCGCTCTGGCATCGCGGGCCATAGAGGCTGGGTCGCAAGATACATAAACAATTGTTCTAGGTTTCTTAGCCAGCATCTGCTTGATAACCATTTCGCCAGCGCCGGTGCGAGGTGGATCCAAAAGAATTACATCCACTCGATTTATGAGTGGCAATTTTTGCTCTACTCGGCCCGAGTGAACAACAACATTCTTCTTTTTCTCAAATATTTTAAGTGCGTCCTGAGTTGCTCGATGACTCGATTCAATTAGGTGAACCTTGCCGATATCTCCAACATCTTCAGCCATTGGTGCTGTGAAAAGCCCAACTCCGCCATATAAATCACAAACTTGATCGCCGGGACGAAGCGCCATTAAATCCATTACTAACTTAGTGAGAGTTTGAGGTGCCGCGCTATGACTCTGCCAGAACGAAGTAGGTGAGATTTCATATGTATGTTCGCCAACAACTTCGTGTAATTGTGTTGGTCCAGAAATACTTCGACCGCCGCGTGAAACATTCTTTTCGCCAGAACTAGATACTGCAACTTCTAAGCGATCCTCGCCCTTCCAATTTCTTGCAAACATTGTCGGATCGTTAATCGCTTCGACTGCAATCAAACATTTATCAATCTCAGTTACTTCTTTACTTCGAGCCGAATATAAGCCCGGTTTTCCACTCTTAGATATTGCGAAATCCATTCGAGTTCGCCAGTGCAAACCATTGGTCGGTTCAACAGGCAGAACATCTAAATCAATTTCAATTCTTCCGAGTCTTGAGAACTGTTCCCGAATTACTGAACGTTTTAACTCTAGTTGTGCAGAAATCTCAATATGTTGAAAATCGCAACCACCGCAACCACCTGGAACCGCATATTTACAAGGCGGAACAACGCGATCTTCTGATGCCTTTAAAATTTCTATCGCATCGCCACGAGCTAACTTTGAAGAAGTTGAAGTTATTTCTACAACTGCTTCTTCACCAGTAATTCCATACCTAACAAAAATTACTTGACCCTTATGTCTAGCGATGAAGTGGCCACCGTGAGCTATCGGTCCAATTTCTACCGTAATTCGGTCGCCTACTTTTAGCGAACTTTCGGCGCTCTGAATGGTGGATTCCATAGGGGCAACCTTAAGGGTGTAAGTTGTCCTTCGTGCACGTAGTGATTATGGGATGCGGTCGAGTCGGTTCTGGTCTTGCCAAAGATTTAGAGGCGGCCGGACATTCCGTATCAATTATCGACCAAAACCAAGAAGCATTTCGCAGATTAGGCGCAGATTTCAAAGGTCAGACAATTGCAGGAGTTGGTTTTGATAGAGATATCTTGCTTGAAGCCGGAATTGAGAAAGCAGATGCATTCGCTGCAGTATCAAATGGTGATAATTCCAACATCTTGGCTGCAAGAGTTGCCCGCGAAACTTATGGCGTAGAAAAAGTTGTAGCTCGTATTTACGATCCTGCTCGCGCAGAAATTTACCAACGCCTTGGAATTCCAACCGTTGCTACAGTTTTATGGACTACCGATCAAATTATTCGCAGGCTTGCGCCAGAAGGTTTCAGATCTGAGTGGCGTGATGCAAGTGGTGTTGTCCAACTCTGTGAAGTTCATTTGCATCATGATTGGTTTGGACAACCTGTTTCACTAATTGAATCTTCGACCAAAGCAAGAGTCGCATTTATAACTCGCCTTGGTAGCGGAATGATTCCTACCGAAAACACTGCACTTCAAGAGGGCGACCTTGTGCACGTAATGGCTACAGATGATGAAATCAAAAACATTGAACATGCCCTAGCAAAATCGCCGGAAGAGGCATAGCGAATATGAAAATTGCAATCGCTGGTGCGGGAAATGTTGGGCGCTCTATTGCGCGCGAACTACTTGAAAACGGCCACCATATTCTCTTGATCGATCGGGACCCTAAAGCGTTAAAGATTGAGAGCGTCCCCAACGCTGAATGGTTGATGGCGGATGTTTGTGAAATTTCATCTCTCGATAATGCAAAGTTGGATACCTGTCAGGTTTTAATTGCCGCTACTGGTGATGACAAAGTAAATCTTGTTGCCTCACTATTAGCGAAAACCGAATACGGGGTGCCACGTGTTGTGGCCCGCGTTAATCATCCTAAGAACGAATGGATGTTTGACTCTTCTTGGGGCGTTGATGTTTCAGTTTCCACACCCCGAATTATCTCGGCAATAGTTGAAGAAGCAGTTTCTGTTGGAGACGTAGTAAGACTCTTCTCCTTACGTAAAGGCGAAGCAAGCCTTGTTGAAATAACCTTGCCTGAAGAAGCAAAATGTCTTGGTCTAACTGTTGAAGAAGTTGAACTTCCAGATAATGCAACGCTGGCCGCGATTGTTCGTGATGGCCAAGTTATAACGCCACATGCGCACGATGTTTATTCTGCCGGAGATGAATTGCTCTTTATTGCAACCGAGGCCGCAGAAGAACTATTAAAGAATTGTTTTATAGCAAGTGATTAATCAGCTTTTGTAACTGGCACTGATTTTATGACCATCCAAGTTCCCCAAAGCGTTGCAAGATAAAGCGGGAATCCAAGAAAAATATTAGCAATTCCAAGAGCATTTAGTTGGTCCATTTTAAATAGTGGGTATTGAATTATCAGGCGGATTGCAAAGAGTGCAAACCAGATCCAAGTTGCTTTTGTGTATGCCGCCAATCGCTTCGGATCTTTTCGCCATTTTAAATTTTCGCCAAGAATCGGACCTAGTAAAACCCCGATTAGTGGATATTTAACAAGGATTGAAATCAAATAAACCAGCATGAATCCTGAATTTTTCCAGAGGCTAGGTGCGTAATAATCCTTAGCTTCTCCGGTTTTCCAAGCAAACCAACCACAAAATGCGATTCCGATAAAACCTGAGATTGAATGCATCAAAGTATCTCGTTTAATTAATCGGTAGATGAATAAAAGTGCCGCAGTCGCAATTGAAACATAAAGACAAGCTCGAAGATTATGGGTGATGTTGTAAGTAAGTAGAAAAACTAATGATGGAATCGTGGAATCAATAATTCCTTTTTTTCCACCAAGGGCTGTAACAACTTTTGTCTGATCTTCTTCCTGCATTAATCCTTACCCCCAGTTGAACCAAAACCACCAGTGCCGCGATCTGAGCCAGGAAGAGAATCAACTTCAACAAAATTTGCGCGTTCGACTTGTTGAATTACTAGTTGTGCGATGCGATCACCTTTTTTAAATGAGATTGCCTCTTTGGGATCATGGTTGATTAAAATTATTTGCAACTCGCCTCGAAAACCGGCATCTACAGTTCCTGGTGAATTAACCATTGTTACACCGTGCTTTATCGCAAGCCCAGATCTTGGATGAACGAGTGCGACATAGCCATTTGGGAGTGCGATTGAAATTCCGGTTGGGACTAAGGCACGTTCGCCAGGTTGGAGAGTTACATCAATGCGTGCGGTTAAATCTGCGCCAGCATCACCAGGTTTTGCGTAACTTGGCATCGGTATCGATTCATCCAAGCGGGTTATCAAAACCTGAACACTCATGGATTAATTTCAAACTCTGGATCGACAAATGCAAGGAGCTCTGGATGCGCCGTTACGTGTGCCAAATACTCTTTTGGCGCATTGTCTAGGAAGTGCTGCATCGGAACAATTACATAAAGTGAAGCGGCTCGAACTGCGATCGGACCATCTGGACTACCGAGTCGTCCTACCGCACTGCAATAAACT
>CAXNFK010000056.1:0-7994 GCA_964201775.1 Candidatus Nanopelagicaceae bacterium | reverse complement strand
ACCGCAACTTCATAATTTGATTCTGGTATCTCAGATTGCAGCCCTGGTTTAGTTGGACAGAGGGGACACAATTCTTTCGGAGGTAAGAATGCTCGGGCTTGGCGATGCGCTGCCATAACAACCCACTCATTTGTCAGAGCATCTAATCTAAGTTCGCCAAGTCCTGGACGCTCTTCAACTGGACGAGAGTCTGTTGCATTTCTAGTTGTTGCTTTTGAATCGTAGTAAGAAATTGTCCGGCCATCTGCAAGTTTGCGATCCTGGCGCACAATGCCGTGACTTAACGGGATCGATTTCTCGTTACTCATAATGGGCAACTCTATCTTTGGTTATCTTTTAATTACGAATTTGCCCCGCACAAGTATCGACTGGCTTCGGTGCTGGCTTCTTTGTAGGTGAAGGCTTAGGGGTTGGGGTTGGGCCCTGGGTTACTTCAAACATTACGGGCATTACCGAACTCGCGTGAGTTTGGGATTCATCAAAATATTCAATGAATCCAACATATGTTCCGGCTGCAAGTGTTGAAATCTTTAACGTCCAACGTCCTGAAGCGGAGCGAATAACATCTTGCACCCCAACCTTTACTAATGAATCGGCAGAGACAAAGCGCACGCTTCCTGTAACCACTGGCGTTCCATTTGGTCTAACTGCATCCACAACAAAATTCGCACTATCGTTTGTCGTTATCGAACCTGCACTTGATATCAATGTCGCCGTCGTTGGTTCATTAAACGGAAGCAGATCAATTGCTTCTGGTTGCCACACACCCTTAGTTAGTGCATAAAACTTCTCTTGACTTCCGCTAAAAACATTCAAATCAATTCTTGAACTACCAACACCATACTTGGAACCTTTACCGCAAGATGTGTATTGCCAAATTTGATAATCGGCTCTGCAATCAGATTTTGTCCAAGAATGCGCAAAACATCCAACGGTCTTCATGCCTGGATGATTTTCTGGTTCCGCGGGATGTTTTCCATATGCCGCAATCCACAGCGGATACTTTGCAAGTTCAGCTGATCTTGCCATCGCACTTTGTAGAAAATTTGGATAGGAATAAACAAATGGTTTACGTTTGGTTTTTTCTTCAACCTCAGCAAGCCAGGTTTTTGCCCAAAGCGTCACATTCGTTCGACTGGCATACTTCTGACATACTCCAGAAATCCTACGAACACAATTAGTTTCTAAATCTAGGGCAACTGGTAAATCTTGTTCGGTATATCCACCAATTTCACCAAGTCGCCAAATAGTTTTCTGGGCTTGAGCTTTTGCATCAGCAATAATCTCAGCCTTCTTTGTTGTGTCTGGGAGATAAGCAAAGTAATAAAACCCGGTATACATGCCAGCTTCTTGCGCAGCTTTGCGATCCGCGATTAAATATTTCTTAGCTTCAGCATCCGCCGTAGGTTGAGAATCGGAGCCCTTAATCATTACGAAGCGCACGCCAGTTTTCGCCATTTTAATAAAGTTAATTGGTTTGCCATATGGATGTTGCCACTTACTTATATCAACTCCATGAATTCGTTCTCCAGGTCCTGCGGCGATTAATTGCAGCGGCCCAGTAGCAAAAGCGTTGTTTGAAAATAAAAATAGGCAGAGAGTTATGAGAATGAATAGTTTTTTCAAGACTCAATAACCTCCAATGTCATGCCAGTAACTTTCAATATCGCGGAGACTAGTTTGGCAGTTTGTTCAGGTTTACGTGCGGATTTATAGTTATGGTCGCCACTAAATTTTTCACTATCGGCAAAGCTCACCTCCAACACATTGCCATCTAGTTTCACTAATCTGGCATCAAACCAGAGCAACCATGCGACGCGATCAACTTCTAAAACTGCATCTAGAACTTCATTCCAAGCTGTCTTTAGAGTTTCCAGTGAGAAGTCTGAGTTCATTTGTTCTGTGAAATAGCGACTAGTTCAGCCAGGTGAATCACCTTTGTTTTCACTCGAGCTCGGCGTAATTCTGTAACAAGTTGTCTGGTGCAACCAGGGTTAACAGTTGCAATGTAATCAAGATTAAGCGCTTTTATTTCTGCAATTTTAGGAGCAATAACTCGACGACTGTTTTTTTGCTGCAAGAGCGCATAACTTCCAGCAGCGCCGCAACAATCAGCAGCACCTGGAATTTCTAGGTATTCACCTAACTGCTTCAAGATTTCACGAGGTTGGGCAAAAACTCCCATTCCGTTGCGCAAGTGACACGAATCCTGAAGTCCAACGCGTATCTCCTTACCGTTCTTAATAATTGGGCTCAATTTAATATCGCGTTTAACCCACCACTGTGAAAATTCTTGAACTCGCTCGTCGCCGAGGACTGAAGCCAGATGGGCAGCACAGCCACCAGCAGTAGTGAGAATTGTTCCTGACAATTTTTCGCCCAGTGCCTTCGCCATCTCCTTGCCCTTTTCAAGCTCGCCATTGTGTGCGTGAAGCGCACCGCAACAACCCTGATCAGATGAACAGGAAACTTCCGGCGCAAGTTTGGCAACTGCGCGACTTACAGATGGAAAGAGCCGACGTTCAAAGCAGCCATACATTAGGTGTAAATCCTTGTTCGCTTCGCGTCGTTTTGCGAAGGGCGAAAACAAACCAAGTGTCCACATGCCAATTTTTGTATCAACAATAAAGAATAATCCCCGAATAATTAGTGGGCGATTCTTTCCTTGCCAAGTTATCTCACGCATCTCTTCAAGCAATACGCCGTATTCGACGCCGGCAGGACAAACCGGTTCGCAGGCACGGCACCCGAGACAGAAAGAGGATTCTTGTAGGAGATCTAGCGCTGGCAATTTATCGTTCTGCACTGCGCGCATCAATGTGATTCGACCACGAGGCGAGGATTCTTCATTGCCAGTTAATTTATAAGTCGGGCATGCTGGCAGACAGTAACCGCAAGAAATACAGCGATCTAATTTATCTTGGCTAAATTTTTCTCTCATGAACCGATACGCCCTGGATTTAGGATTCCAGCTGGGTCAAATACTTTCTTAATGTTGCGTTGCAGTTGCATATTTGCTGGGCCAATTTTCGCTTCGAGATATGGCAACTTTGCTGAACCAACACCGTGCTCGCCCGTAATAGTTCCACCGAATTCAAGGGGGAGTGCAAAAATCTCGGCTAGCGCTGCTTCAGCCGCTGCAACTTCACGAGGATTATCTTTATCTAAAACAATAGTTGGATGCAGATTTCCATCACCAGCATGACCAAAGGTTCCGATTCGAAGTTTGTGCTTGGCTCCGATTGCTTCAATTCGCTTAACTGCTTCAGCCATAGATTTTCTTGGCACTGCAATATCTTCCAAAATTGATAGTGAACTTAACCGAGCAAGTGCAGGAAGTGAACAACGTCGGGCATATAGAAGTGCATCGGCCGCTGCAACATCTGCTGCAAGAGTTACACCACGGCAACCGGCGGATGATTTAGCAATCTCTGCCATTTTATTGACGCTCTGATCGATTGAAATTAAATCTCCATCATCACCGAACAATAGAAGAGCGCCAGCTTTGGTATCTAAACCAAGATGAGCATAATCTTCGACTGCAACCAGGCAGGTGTTATCTAGAAATTCCAGAGTCGCTGGCAAGATGCCAGCAGAAATAATTTTCTCAACTGCGCCGGCAGCAGCAGCCAAATCATCAAAGTAGGCAACACCGTATTTTGAAGCTTCAGGACGGGGAGCAAGGGCAACGGTAATTTCAGTAAAGACGGCAAGAGTTCCTTCACTTCCAACCAACAACCTTGTTACGTCATAGCCGGCAACATCTTTTACTAATCGCCCACCTGTGTGAATAACTTCGCCAGTTCCTAGAACTGCCTCTAAACCTAAAATATAATTTCGAGTTGTTCCATATTTAAGTCCCCGCAACCCACCGGCGCTCGTAGCAACATTTCCACCGATTGTTGAAACATTTCGTGAACCTGGATCAGGAATGAAGCGAAGTCCTTCTTTTTCAACCAGTTGATCTAAATCGATATTAGTAACGCCAGGTTGCACGATTGCAATCATTTCAGATTTAGATACTTCTAAAACTTTATTCATATTCGTCATACTCATGACGATTCCACCATTTAGCGGAACTGTTGCTGCGCACAAATTACTTCCAGCCCCACGAGCAATAATTGGGGTCTTCGTATCGTGAGCGAATTTAACAATCTTAGAAACCTCGGCCGTATTTCTTGGGGCCACAATTACTTCGGGAAGTCCGGCAAACATCGGAGTTGCATCGCGACTATAAGCCTGCAGTGAGACCGCATCGCTTCGCACAACTTCACTGCCGAGAAGGGCGGTTAACTTGGCGACTAAATCCGACGCTGACATTTGCTAAGCATACTAAACGCCTATCCCAAAGGCCTTGCCAATTGCCATTGGTATGCTCTTTCCATAATGCGGACTAAATAAATCTCTTCAAACAGTGGAGCAAAAATGGGCATCGATTTAAGCGGGAAAGTAGTAATCGTTACAGGTGGCGCGAAAGGCATAGGCGAAGGCTGCGTCCAAAAATTTCTCGATGCCGACGCCACTGTAATTTCTTTTGATGTCGACGCCTCTTCACTAGCCAGTCAGAAATCAAACTATGCAAGTTTGGGATCAAGGTATAGCTCTCACCAAGTAGATGTAAGTAGCGAAGCGCAAGTAGAGACGTCAGTCTCTCAAGTATTAGCCACGCATGGTCGAATAGATGGCTTAATTAATTGCGCCGGAATTCAAACCTATGGCAGCATCACAGATACTACTGAAGAAATTTGGGATAAAACATTTAACATCAATGTTAAGTCGATGTTTTTAACAGCAAAACATGTGGCCCCAACAATGATTTCCCAAAAGTCAGGCTCAATCGTAAATATCTCGTCAGTTCAATCACTTATGAGTCAGAAGACTGTTGTCGCCTATGCCGCATCTAAAGGCGCAATCAATGCGCTTACTAGGGCATCTGCAATTGATCTTGCAATAAGCAATGTAAGGGTAAATGCCATTCTTCCTGGATCAGTTGATACTCCAATGTTACGAACTTCTGCTGATTTGCATCGTGGCGAAAAGAGTATTGAAGATGTTCTCGCTGACTGGGGTGCTGGTCATCCGCTAGGAAGAATTGCAAAAAGTTCGGAGATTGGAGATTTAGCAGTCTTCTTAGTTTCAAATGAATCAGCCTTTATCACTGGCCAATCTATTGTTATCGACGGGGGATTAAGTATTCAAGTTCCGGTTGTTCTTCCCGAAAAATAATACTTACGCGCGCACTAAATTACGTTGTCACTAAGAACAATTGAGACCCATCGCTCTGGGTTGTGAACATTTCCGTTGCCCATAGTGGACCAGGTATAACCGCGAAATGGCGTCGCGCCAGGGTATTGAAGTTCTAATTTCGCAGCAGTCTCTACATCTTCCCGGTCATGTAGTGCTCGGTATCCCTGAACTCTAAATTGCTGGCCACTTGATGGCTTAGCTGGAAGTCCTACCGCGCTAAGGCCCGCCCATGGCAATGCAAATTCAACAGTCCATCCAACATCCACAGTCTCGGGATTATTAAGAATTCCATCTACTTGCACAGCATGCCGAATGCCAGGAAGTTCCCATCCCATGTCGCCAATCCGGCCGTACTTTTCTCCACCCCGGGGCGCATAGTAGAGACGGTCACTGAGTCGAAGAAGTTTGTCTAGTTCTGCAGAATTATTTGCACTAATGATCTGCTCGAGCCAAGTCCATTTCAACTCGTAAATGTTGTTGATTGGATTGACGCCAACTTCGTAGTAACCATTTGGGCCCTCGACAAATAACTCAACATCGTCGTCGCAAATATAGACGTGTTCGTGATGACCGGACATTGTTCCGCGAACATCAAAATCTTGTACTCGATAAGCCCCATACAAATACTGGTCATCCCAGAGCAATGCAACGTTGGTTTCGCGTCCATCTTTGCGTCCTGAATCAATCGCTCCGAAAGATTCGGACCATTGCGCGCGTGACCAAGCATCTTCATTGAGTCGACCGTCGATGACAATCGGTTCTTTTACCTTATGACACACGTAAGAGGGAATCTCGGGCAACGGAATATCAGGCACATTCGCCACTTCGCAGGCCCCAGGATACGTTGGAAATCGCGTTGGAGTAGCAACCCACAAATGACCATCGGATGGATAAGGGATGTCGGGTCCTAGGTTTTTCTTAGTCATGTGCCGTTACCCAATTTTCTACCCAATAGAAAGAAGTTTTCAACAACTGAAACTAATTCATCTTATTGTAGAACGCTGACTATACGCAATACTTTGATTCATTTGATGCAGACTTTAACCAAGAATCTTTCGTATCGCCTCAGGCACATATTCGATAATCGAAGAAGCCGATATTGGCCCACTCTTCGATGCAAGTCTGGCAGCTCGATCGTGAATGAATGCACCTGTTGCCGCAATGGCGATAGCTGTAACTTGTAGATCGTGGGGCGGGTCGGGCTCGAACCGACGACTACCGAATTATGAGTTCGGAAGCGATGACTGGGAGTAAATCGGCTTATGCCTGTTTACGCTAGCAACTATAGACAACTTCAGTAGTGATGAAGCCCTATGTCGGGGTGTAAGTGGCTATCCAGTGCACGAAATGTGCATTGGTGATTCAACTCGTGAGGCGGGTCGGGTTCGTACCGAGGTAGACCAGTTTAGAGATCACACTAAAAAATTGTTGCATGAGTCCTATAGTGAATTTATAATCTGAGGGCAGGTCTTCTAACTCTCGCTGCTGTTGGTCCTGCGAATCGTCTTGGCACCATTGGTTCAGGTCGAAGATTTATTCGTAATTGAAAGGGGTTGTGCAATGAGCGAAATTCAAATTATTGGAGTTAATGCCCTTGTTCTGGCCATCGCCTATTTTTGGGTGTATCCCCGATACGGAAGAAACGATGTCAATCGTATTGCCTCGCTGGATCTCGCAATTGGATTAGCAACACTTGGTTTGCTTGCTCCCTTCAACTGGAGCTCACCCAATGAATTCACTTTGCTACCCAGCTTGGACACCCCATGGTGGATTTTTGCGATTGTCACTTACGTGGTTTTAGAGATACCGCTTTTCACAATTTACTGCGCTCGGCGAGGACTTTGGAATGAATACAAGAAATCTTTTCGCAGACAATAAATGGATCCAATGAAACTTTGGTGAGGCGGGTCGGGCTCGAACCGACGACTACCGAATTATGAGTTCGGGGCTCTAACCAACTGAGCTACCGCCCCAAAGTTTTTACGCTTTAGGTTTGGGTAAGTCTATGCTAACTCGCGTGATGCGCCGAATATCTGCAGTGATTTGCCTGCTTTTAATAGCAACGGCAACGCCCGCTAGCGCCGCACCAAAATATGAATTTCCGATTATTGGCTGTAAGACAACGTATTCGCAGGCCCATCACGATTATCCCGCAACTGACATTTTGACAAAAAAAGGATGTGAATTCGTTGCGCCAACAACGGGTGTGATCGATGAAGTTAGTGCGGTAGATAATTACTCTTGGAAAAATAACAGCGGTGCTATCCGCGGCGGACTTTCAATATCAATGATTGGCGATGACGGAGTTCGCTATTACGGATCGCACTTCTCAAAGATTTATTCAAAAGTAGTTCCGGGCTATCGCGTTCAAGCAGGTGAACTGATTGCACTTGTTGGAACATCGGGGGATGCTGCAGGAACTGCGCCTCATGTGCACTTCGGAATTTCTTGGCCAACTAAAGAAGGTATTTGGTGGGTTCGTCGCGGCGAGATTTCTCCGTGGAAATATTTAAATGCGTGGAAGGCTGGAAAAGATTTAAGTCCTGCGAAAGAAGTTCTTGCGAAATTGAGAAAAGTTGGAGAAGTTCCTAAGCGCGTTGGTTATTAATTTGTGGAACTAAAAAAGCCCCACCCGAAGGTGAGGCTTTCTTTTTGTTAATGGTTGATTATGCAGGATTAACTGCGTCAGCCTGTGGGCCCTTTGGACCTTGAACTACTTCAAATGTCACGGCTTGACCCTCGTCTAG
>CAXNFK010000055.1:0-8013 GCA_964201775.1 Candidatus Nanopelagicaceae bacterium | reverse complement strand
AACTCGCGAGAACGGCGGAAACAAAGATAGTTACCATTGCAGTGCTGAAATCAACCGATCTACGCTTGCACCTAATCCGTAATCTTTTTGATACTGGTAAATTTCATCCAGATTACCGGGACGCTTTGGCATGCGAAGGTCCAATTTGGGTAAAGGCACATCTAACGCACAATGAACGAGTTTTGGTGCAATTTTCGCGTATTCAGCAGATTCCAAAAGTTTCTTTCGTGCATTCGGCGTTAAACGTTCGTCATCTTTCTCAGCAGCGTTCATTACTTCTGGCAAACTTGTAAATTGCTTTGCAATAATTGCAGCACCTTTCTCACCAATACCTCTAATACCGGGCAGGCCATCGGATGCGTCACCTCTTATCATTGCAAATAGCGCATACCGCTCCCCCGGGATGTCGTATTTATTTGCGATCCATTTGATATCAACGTGGTCGTGATTGGTAATGCCTTTAGCGAGATAGACAACAGCGATTTTTCGCTTGTCATCAACGAGCTGAAATAAGTCTCGATCTCCCGTGACTATTTTCGTTGGGCCTGGCTCAGTAACAGCATATGAAGCCATAACATCATCGGCCTCGTAATCATCGACACCCACAAGTGGAATCCCAAACGCTTCTAATAAATCCAGCAAAATTGGAATCTGTGGGCCCAAAGTGTCCGGCTCTTCTTCTTCGCCTTCGACATCTAAACGATTCGCTTTATATTCCGGAAATAGATCAACACGCCAACTTGGTCGCCAATCCCCTTCAATGCATGCAACCAACCGATTTGGTTTATAAAGACTGATTAATTTAGATGTCATATCGAGGTAACCACGAATTGCGTTAACGGGTTCGCCACTTGGCGAAAGCAAAGTATCTGGCATCCCGAAATATGCGCGATACCAGAGCGACGCGCTATCTAAAAGCATCAGCGTCATACAACAGCTCCAGCGTATGCAATTACACCACGATCTATTCGTGCAAGTGCTTCAGATGTAATCGGTGAAAGATGAGGTGATGCAATTGCAATCTGTCGTAGTAAATCAATTATCTGCTTCATTGATCGAACGAAATCTCCGACAGTTAAATCCGTTCCACGCAGAATCGAGGACAAGGAATGACCGCTCGCCCATCGATATGAAGCCCAACAAAAACCTGCATCTGGCTCGCGAATTGGTTCTAAGCCAAGCTCAGTTTCTAGATCATTAATTTCCACCCAAGTCTTTATTAAATCCGACAGAACTTCTTCAACTTGGCCTCTAGGCAATTTCGGAGGACTTTCTTTGCGGCTCTCGTGCACGAAAACCGAAACAATCGAAACGAGTTCGGAAGGAGTTAGTTGGCCGAAAGATTCCCGCCTTATCATTTCAGCAATTAACAGATCAGTTTCACCATATATTTTCGAGAGCAATTTTCCATTTGGTGTGATTGCATCATTCGTTAAATAACCAAATTTTTCCAACATGATTTTAATCAAATCGAAACGTCTGGCAATAACGTGAGTTCTATTGGCGACACGGGTATTTAATCCAGCGCTCTCTCGACGCAATCTATCTGCTCGTTCTGCAATCCTGGCATGTGTTTCGCGATCATTACATCCGTGGCAAGGATGATTGCGAAGCGCCTTACGCGCATCAAGGATTTTTTCTTCTTCAAATTCTCTCGCTTTGCGCTTCTTAGTTCCAATGCCACGTTCCAACTCCTTTATTTCGAATCGAATTTGTGCGTACTCAACAAAATCTCCCAAGTGGCAATCAATCTCCAACTCTAATTCAGCAATGGCATCCTTATTCTTCTTTATCTGGCGAGCCAGACCGACAACAGCCTTATCTGCTTGAAACTGAGCGAACGAAGATTCCAATGAAGTTCGTGCGCGATCGGCTCCAAACTGTGAAATCAGATTTATTGTCATGTTGTATGTTGGCTTGAACGAACTTTTCAATGGATAAGTTCGAGTTGATGCTAAGCCAGCTGCAGATGCGCTATCAATATCTTTATTCCAGAGAATTACGGCGTTGCCTTCAATGTCTATACCTCGGCGACCAGCGCGGCCGGTTAGCTGCGTATATTCCCCTGGTGTCACCGACACATGCGATTCACCGTTCCACTTAGTTAACTTTTCAAGCACAACCGTCTTCGCTGGCATATTGATTCCAAGGGCAAGAGTTTCAGTTGCGAAAACCGCTTTAATCAAACCACGTTGAAATAGTTCTTCTACGCACTCTTTGAATGCCGGCAACAGTCCAGCATGGTGAGAGGCAACTCCTCGTTCCAACGAATCTACCCATTCGTGAAATCCGAGGACCACTAAATCATCTTCGGGCAAAGTTCTTGTCTTGTCAGCAATTACTTGTCGTATTTCGGATCTTTCTTCTGCGTTGGTAAGTCGTAGACCCGCCGCAAGACATTGTCGAACAGCGCTATCACACTGTGCTCTGGAGAAAATAAATGTAATGGCTGGCAGTAAACCTTCACGATCTAATTTCTCAATTACCTCTGCCCTACCGAGAGCCTTAATTGTGGGCGTGATTTGCGAGTTATCTCGCCAATTCTTCTTGCCACCGCCGGAATATTTGGAGCGGACACTTCTAAGAGATTCTTTCTCTAAGCGCAATATCTCTGGGTTGACTTTTGTATTCGCGGTGAAAAGGTCAAGCAAGCGATTGCCGAACAACACATGTTGATAGAGCGGAACTGGACGAACTTCGCTAACAATAACTTTCATCTCTCCGCGGACAGTTTGTAACCAATCGCCGAACTCTTCTGCGTTAGAAACTGTTGCCGACAGCGCAGCTACTTGAATACTCTCGGGCAGATGAATCAGAATCTCTTCCCAAACCGCACCGCGGAACCGATCGGCTAGGTAATGAACTTCATCCATGACGACGTAGCGCAGGTCTGTCAGAGTTTTAGAAGCAGAGTAGATCATGTTTCTTAAAACCTCTGTGGTCATAATGACGATTGGCGCCTCAGAGTTAATGCTTGTGTCGCCAGTTAGAAGTCCTACATTTGATTCACCAAACATGGCTGATAAATCCTGAAACTTCTGATTTGAAAGCGCTTTAATCGGTGTCGTATAAAAACATTTCTTGCCAGTTTTAATAGCGAGATAAGCCGCGAACTCTCCAACAATTGTTTTACCGGCTCCAGTAGGTGCCGCAACCAGAACCGATTTTCCACTTTCTAAGGCTTGGCAACCTTGGATTTGAAAGTTGTCCATGCTGAATGGATAACGTTCCACAAAAGTATTTGTTTCACTAAATTGTCCCCTGGTTTTCGCCAGTGCAAAACGTTCGGCTGGAGTTGTCATACTATTGAGGTTTGCACATGCATGTTAGGCATTCTTATCGGAACGTCTTCGTCGCGACTTATCAACTAGAAGAGCGATTCCTCCGGCCATGAGATAGAGAATTACGAGCGGAACAGCTAAGAAGAACAGGGTGATCGGATCACCGGTCGGTGTCGCGATCGCTGAAAATAGCGTGATGCCGAAGATCGCGTAACGCCATGGTGAAAGAATCGCTTTTCCACTTAGTATGTGAGCGAGGTTTAGTGACACTAGAAAAACCGGAAGTTCAAAAGCGATCCCGAAGACAAAAATCAATTGCGTAACGAATGTTAGGTAATCATCAAACCTAACCAAGTTTGCTAGAGATGCCGGTGTAAAACTTAAAAGTACATCTATAGCAATCGGAAGCACTAGATATCCCGCATAAACGCCAACAGCAAAGAAGGGAACGGCAAAGAGGACGAACAAAATAGAATTTCTACGCTCCTTCTTATGCAATCCTGGTGAAATAAAAGCCCACAATTGATAAAGCCAAAGAGGTGATGCCAGCAAAATACCGAGCATTATTGATATCTTAATTTTTAAATCTATTGGACCGAGAACACCGTTGATGTAAAGAACACCACAGTCATTCTCCCCAGCATCTACTGCACTCTGTAAATCGCAGATAGGTGCAGTAAGTCTGCTGATGATTTTTTCGTAGAAAACCCAGCCGACTCCACTTGCTAAGGTGATTCCGATGGCCGATTTAAAAAGCCTAGAACGTAGTTCATTTAGGTGGGCAAGCAAAGACATAGCCTTCGCTGATTGATCCTTCACAGAACTTTAAGAATCAGACTTTGTGGTGTCGCCCTTATTCTCGCCATCTTTCATCTCAGTCTTAAAAATCTTCAGTGACTTTGCGATTGATTTGGCTGATTCTGGGAGCTTCTTCGCTCCAAAAAGAAGAACGAAAACAACCACAACAATAATCAAATGCCATCCTTGAAGTCCGCGTAGCATTTTCTCCCCCGCTTCAAATAGTCAGTAAATAATGCAATTTCCTAATTGCCGATTCTAGTTCTTTTTGTCGCAAAATGAGCGCCGTGCCACTAGTTACCGTAGGACTCCTTTATAGCTTGTGCTCGAGACACAACTTCTAAGGCTAATTCCTTGGGTTTACTCACCTCTATCTGACCACCAAATCCGAGAATGGTTCTAACTAGCCACTCTCGGTCGATTGGGTTTAGTTCAATCCGCAGTTGTTCACCTTCTTGTATGTGACCAATGATTGCGCGATTATCCTCGATGAAATTCCGTGCGGACTTTGAAACCAGAAGTTCAATCGGTGAGGAGTCCACGGCTTGGACGCTCGTCTCCCTAGTTTGGTTGACGACAGATCCTTCAATCATCTCGTAATTTAAAATACGGTCTAACCTAAAGGTGCGATCTCCCTTAGAACTTTGGCACCAGGCATTTAAGTAGGTAGAACCATTTGCTACATAAATCTCTATTGGTAAAATATCGCGAACTGAAGTTGAATCTTTTGTACCACTTGCATAATCAATTCTTAGTAAAGTCGATCTTGCAATTGCTCGCTCAATTGTTTCCACCATTTCAGTATTTTCCATATTCTGAACGACAACAAAAGGATTTTCGAACCGCATATTTTCTTGCAGTTTGAGCTTTAGCGCCTCGATTTCCTTGGCAACATCATCTGTTCTTAGTGACTTCAGCAAATCGAGTGAAACTAGAAGCGAAGTCATCTCAATCTTGTTCATACTTCTCGGCTTTTTGAAACTTTGTGGGTCGGACACTGTTACGTAACCATCTTCGTAGAACATGTCTATCAATTCCAAAGGAGTGTATCCAGGCAGGCCACACATATGTATCAGTACGAGGTCGTCATTTATCTGCTTTTCAGATACCCCAAAAGCTTCCGCTAATTCTGGTATTGAGATTCCTTGGTGCTCCAATAGATATGGAACCAAATCAAGAGCACGTGCCGTTCTGTCAAGCGCTGATTCGCTCATTTCAGGACTCCATCCAGAAGATCTATTAAAGCGATCCTTAATTCTGCTGGTTCAACAATCTGAACATTTACGCCATACCAAATCAATTCGCGTAAAAACGTGTCCTCATTCTCATATGCAATTTCGTAAGTACCAAAATCATTCTCCTCAGAAACTAACTGTCCACGATTGCGCAACAAGATGCCTGCTTCTTTTCGAATTCTTATCTTTGCACTCTTAATTATTTCCACATCAACCTTAGGGAGATGATCTGCAACGTTAAAATCTAGTGGAATTTCAAATTCATTTTTCTTCTTAGACAGGGTTAATTCGCCTAGAAAACGAGACAATTTAAAGAGTCTGACTGCGGCTCTATCTAAATCCATGCCAATTAGATACCAATAGCCATTCCAGAAAACGATTCGATAGGGCTCTAGATGCCGTTCTTTTAAGGTTGTGGAATCGTAATCAAATGAAACACGAGATTTCTGACCTATCGCCTTAGTCAGCTGTTCTAAAACAAAAGTTGGATTCTCAAAACGATACTTCATCCGAAACTCAAAATCTAAGGTGGCGGGTATTCCGAGTGATTGAAGTTTGCGAATTCCTGATTGGGCATTTGGTGCCAGAACTGAATCGTTCCAGAAATTTGCCGCTATGGAAATCAGCGCCAATTCGCGCCCTGTTAGATTGGGAACGTTTAGTTCATACGATTTCTGTGGAATTTTATATCCCGGTTCATCTTCGAAAAATGGATCCAAATCCCCTACTTCAATGTCAATACCCAAGGAACGTAGATCATCCTTATCCCGCTCAAACATCCGCTCTTTAGCCTCTTGGGTTCCTTCATAGCCGAAAACGTTTGCCAAGATTTCAGACTTCTTCAGATACCTCTTAGTCGCGAGCAAGGCTAAAGTGAGATTGATTAGCCGCTCTGTTTTACGATCTGACACACGAAAACCCTAGTGGTTTGGTAACCTTCGCGCATTGCTGACACAGGCATCAAAATTGCAATAGAGAATCAAACTAGAATCTGGAGAAACATGGACCGCTTAAAATTAGACATAAGTAGCTTCAAAAAAGGATTTCTAGTCCTTGGAGTCCTAACGCTGAGCGCATCTTTAACTTCCTGCTCACTAGATGGCGGATCGCCTAAAGCAGAATCTTCAGAGAATTCCAGCAATTCAAGTAATTCAGGTAACCCTAGTAATGAGGAGCAAGACATGGCAAACACAGGTCGCGAATACATTTCAGTTTCAGCAAATGCCGGAATGGAACCTACTGTCGGTAAACCTGAAGGTGACGCCCCAACAACACTTATCTCTCGAGACATAATTGTCGGCACCGGTGAAGTTGCTCTTGTATCTTCGACGCTCACCGCTCATTACCAATTAATTTCGTGGAGCACTGGTGAAGTTCTGCAATCTTCTTGGAAATCTCAATCTTTTGATTTCACACTAGGCAGAGTGATTCCTGGTTGGCAGCAAGGTATCCCAGGAATGAAAGTTGGCGGAAGACGCCTCCTAGTTATTCCACCTGAACTTGCGTATGGCGCTACTGGTAGCGGCCCAATTGGACCAAATGAAACCTTGGCTTTCGTTGTAGATCTAATTGGCGTTCAGTAGTTACTTAACTTTCAATTTCATTAGTTCCGTAAGCACCCTTAGATGGGCGGCGGCGTCTTGCCGGCGCTATGGTGTTTGGCGCTAACCTTCTTGCCATTATCAAGAATGCTGTATGCGCAATCATTCGATGCTGCGGACGCACTGCAAGACCTTCGTGGTGCCAACCCCGAACAATCGTTTCACTGCTTTCCGGTTCTGTGAAACATGCAGATGCCTTTATGGCTTCCGCAGTCTGTGAAAGTTGAGTTGTTGTAGCAACGTAAGCGATGAATACTCCCCCTGGTACCAAGACTTTACTTGCCATATCAATGCATTCCCAAGGTGCCAACATATCTAGAACAACTCTGTCGTACTGCTTTACATGAACGAAATCCTGCACAGCCCCTAACTCCAAATTCCAATTGGAAGGGCTTTCGCCAAAATATTGATTTATATTTTTCGTTGCAATCGTTGCAAACTCTTCTCGTTTTTCAAATGAATCCACGGATCCCTTACTTCCGACCGCGCGAAGCAGCGAGATAGATAGGGCTCCGGAACCAACTCCAGCTTCTAAAACGCTAACTCCAGGAGCAATATCTGCCAGGCCAAGAATCATTGCCGCATCTTTTGGATAAACGATCGTTGCACCACGTGGCATTGCAAGCACATAATCTGCTAATAATGGTTTGAAAGCTAAAAATTTTAAGCCTCCAGTAGTTTCGACGACGCTGCCTTCAGGTAATCCAACCACTTCGTTGTGTACTAGCCAGCCGTTATGTGTGTGCCACTCTTGATTTAGTTGCAACGTAATTGTGTGCATCTTGCCCTTGGCATCGGTCAATTGAACCCGATCCCCTACTCTAAACTCTGACATTGTCTCTACACTCTCGGCTAATTCGCATTGAAATACTTGGCTTCTGGATGATGAACAATAATCGCAGATGTTGATTGCTCCGGATGCAACTGGAACTCTTCACTCAATTCAACTCCAATGCGTTCAGGTTCCAACAAATCGCAGAGCTGACGTTGTTGTTCCAAATCTGGACATGCTGGATATCCAAAAGAATACCGAGAACCTCGATACCCCTGATCCAAAATTGCAGCGATATCGTTTGCATCTTCCTTGGCGAAACCCAA
>CAXNFK010000054.1:0-8027 GCA_964201775.1 Candidatus Nanopelagicaceae bacterium | reverse complement strand
CAAATATGAAGAAGTGCCAGATAGTAAATGCCAGGCCAACCAAGCCGACCAGGCTTTGGCATCAAAACTTTTTAGAATCTCACCAAGGCCAGTAAAAAATGTGGGCTGGCGAACGATTACTGATTCCATAACTTTGCTTGGAATCTTTGAAGTCGCAAGCCAGGTATCCCAATCGAAGCCGGGGGAGGCCGCCTTTAATTCGGCAAGGCTCATCTTGTTATAGGTCAGAATCGCGTCGCGATCTTTAACCTGATCCCAATGCTTGCTTGCGATCTCAGTTTCTAGTTTCAAAATGGCTTGGGCCTTTGCCGCTGGATCTTCAATCTTGGCGAGGGTGAACATCTTGGTTATATGTTCTACGAAGGCAGTTCTGATTTCAGCAAATTCTTCTTCCCGGTAGTAAGCCTCATCCGGCAGGCTTAAACCAGATTGCCCGATGTAAGCAATGTTGGTATTTGAATCCATGTTGTCCGTGGTTATGTACTGGTAGAAAATCCCACCTAGACCGCGGCTTTCGAAATCACCGAGCACCTTATGGAACTGATCAACTGTTGAAATTCCTAGCGCCAGTTCTAGATCCTTTGCAATCGGAGTGATCCCAAGGGCGTTGGCTTTTGCCTCATCCATAAATGACCCATACAGATCACCAATTTTTTGGGCGACGCTTCCCTTGGCGCCACCACTTGCACCAAGTGCCTCAATAATTTCGCGCACATGTTGTTCTGCATTTTGATACAACTCATAGAACGCACCATCTGAAGATCGGTCTGCTGGAATTTCGGCGCTATCAATCCAGGTGCCATTTACGTGGCGATACAAATCATCTTGCGGCCTGACTGATGGCTTTACGTGTTTTAAATTTATTCCGCTATTCATATACAGGAGCCTATTACACCGAAATCTTTCGACAACATTTAGAGAACCTCTAAAAAATAAGGAAATGAAAAAGCCCCGCAGTTTTCACTGCGGGGCTTTTTCGAGAAAAACTACTTTGCAGCAGCCTTCTTACGACGACGCTTCTTTGGAGCAGCTGCTTTCGCTGCTGCCTTCTTACGACGACGCTTTGGAGCAGCTTTCTTAGCTGCTGCCTTCTTGCGACGCTTCTTTGGAGCAGCTTTCTTAGCTGCTGCTTTCTTGCGACGCTTCGGAGCAGCTTTCTTAGCTGCTGCCTTCTTGCGACGCTTCTTTGGTGCTGCTGCCTTTGCGGCTGCCTTCTTACGACGCTTCTTTGGTGCTGCTGTTTTAGCAGCTGCCTTCTTGCGACGCTTTGGAGCAGATTTCTTAGCTGCGGCCATGTACATCTCCTAATCAGAATAGTTCGATCCGTCACCGAACCTGTTCATGGATAAGCGTGTCATTAAATACGAAAACTTTCCACTATGTTGCGTAATTTTTTACCTGCGTGTCGCAACATTTTTTTCTTTATTTTTTTATGTATTTCGTTAATTTTTTTCTGCAAAATCGAGAAATATTTCGGAAATTTGGGGAGCTTTTCTGAACTTTTTTGCAATTTATTGATCTGAATCCGGATTTTCCGAGTTTTTTGCATTTTCGGCCCGCAATTTCCGCTGTTCAACTGAAAATTTAGTGAAATGTTTGCTCTGGTCCAGGAAATTGGCCCGAAGAAACTTCACTTGCAAACTCCTTTGCAGCGCCAAGCATCTCAATGCGTAGATTGCGATAAGCCTTTGCCAACTTCGGTGCGTTCTTGGTTATTCCCATCAGATCAGTCCAGACCAAGACTTGGGCATCGCAGCCAGCTCCTGCGCCAATTCCAATTACCGGAATGGAAAGTTCCTTTGAAATTTGGGTTGCTAATTCTTCGGGGACTAATTCCAGAACAAGTGCAAATACTCCGGCGGCCTCAAGGGCTTTGGCATCAGCAATTATTCGGGCGCCATCCTCGCCGCGACCCTGAACTTTAAAACCACCAAGGACATGAACGGATTGTGGGGTCAGACCAAGGTGCCCCATTACAGGGATGCCTGCTTCTACCAATCGCTTTATTTGGGGAACAACTTTTGCGCCGCCTTCTAATTTAACGGCGTGAGCTTTTGCCTCTTTGAAGAATCTAATTCCAGTTGCAAGTGCGGCATCTGGTCCTGATTCATAAGATCCAAATGGAAAGTCGGCTACAACCATTGCGCGAGAAGTGGATCTAACAACTGCGCGGGCTAGTGGAATTAATTCATCAACCGTTACCGGGATTGTGTTCTCTTCGCCTAGAAAATTATTGCCTGCAGAATCGCCAACCAATAGAACTGGAATCTGGGCCTCATCAAAAATCTCGGCAGTCATCTGCTCGTAAGAAGTGAGCATCGCCCATTTTTCGCCACGTTTTTTCATGGCAGCTAAATCTGAAATCGAGATTCGATTATTTTGAGACATGTAAGGCTCCTAGATCCAATGTCACGAACTCAAAGCCGAATTTCGGTCCCTGGTTGGTGCTTGAACTAACGCTAACTATAACGAAAAGTGGAACCAATTACGATGCGGGTAGGCTAGCCACATGGGAAATAGCGGCGGCCTTGCTATCGGACAACTCCGAATTGCCCTTGCCCAAATCAACCCAACACTCGGTGATTTAACTGGCAATAGCGCTTTGATTTTGGAATATGCCGAGAAGGCAAAAACTGCTGGGGCTCATGTTTTGCTCTTTCCGGAAATGGTTATGACTGGATATCCAGTTGAAGATTTAGCACTCCGACAAACTTTCAGAGTTGCCAGCAAGGCCGCAGTTTTAGATGTTGCCGATCGCCTCGCGGATTTAGGTTTGGGTGAGATGCTCGCAGTCATCGGATATTTAGATGGCAGCGCTGAACAGAAACCACAGAATGCGGTTGCCTTAGTTCATCGAGGCGAAGTTGTTGCCACTTACATCAAGCATCATCTTCCTAACTATGGCGTCTTTGATGAGTTTAGAAATTTCGTCGCCGGTGATCGCTCATTAGTTGTCAGGTTTCATGGCGTCGATATTGGCATCGCAATTTGTGAAGATATCTGGGTCGATGACGGACCAGTTGCAGAGTTGAAAGCCCGGACTCCTGGATTGGTCCTAGTTCCAAATGGCAGTCCTTACGAACGAGCAAAGGAAGACATTCGCCAAGCGCTAGTTCGAAAGCGCGCAAAAGATATCGGCGCCCCATTGGCATATGTAAATATGACAGGTGCCCAAGACGATTTAGTTTTCGATGGTGACAGCATTGTCGCGACCGCTAATGGCGACATCGTTGCAAGAGCCCCACAATTTTTTGATGGCCTGATGGTTGTTGATTTAGATGTGCGACTTGGGACCTCAATCCCAGATGTAGTTATTTCACAGGACCCACTTCCAGCTTATGAAAAAATAACTCACGGAATTGCACATCCAATGAGCGGGCTATCTCAGAGCTGGCAGGCTTTGGTTATTGGGCTTCGGGACTACGTAGAGAAAAATAATTTCAAGAGCATCATTCTTGGGTTATCTGGTGGCATCGATTCTGCGATAGTCGCAACCATCGCAGTTGATGCAATCGGGGCCGACCGAGTATTTGGAGTTGGCCTGCCAAGTAGATATTCATCCGATCATTCACTCACTGATGCGGCAGAACTAGCAAAGAATTTAGCGCTGAATTATCGCGTGATTGAAATTGAACCAATGGTTTCAACTTTCCTTAGCCAACTTGGATTAACTGGTCTGGCTGAAGAGAATGTTCAAGCCCGAGTTCGTGGAACAACCTTGATGGGGCTTTCAAATCAAGAAGGACATCTAGTTCTTGCAACCGGAAATAAATCAGAACTGGCCGTTGGCTATTCAACAATGTATGGCGACGCCGTTGGGGGATATGCGCCAATCAAAGATTTATTTAAATCTGAAGTTTGGGCGTTAGCCAAATGGCGAAATGATCAGGCCGCAAAGAATGGCTACACCCCGCCAATTCCAGTGAATTCAATTTCTAAAGAACCAAGTGCTGAACTTCGCCCCGGGCAGAAGGACACCGATTCACTTCCAGATTATTTGATTCTTGATCAGATTCTGCATATCTATATTGACCAGGATTTAGGACTAGCTGGCATTTTGGCTGCGGGCTTTGACTTAGAGCTGGCAACCAAAATTATTCGAATGGTCGATGCCGCCGAATATAAGCGTCGCCAATATCCACCAGGGACCAAGATTTCTAAGCGGGCCTTCGGTAAAGATCGCAGATTGCCAATTACCTCAGCCTGGCGCGAACACAATTAATCACAATTAAGCGCAATTAAGTAAGTGCAAGCCATTAGCAATTAGACATCCGGCATTTAGTTATTTACAATTTCGCCAAGGTCACGAGTTCCAGGTTTTAGCCCCGGCTTACTGGACGGCAACCCTCCACCACGGTGGGGTGCTCCGGGTGAAGACCAGGTCAGTTGCAAATTGCAATTGGCAAGCGTGGGTAACGAATAAAAAACGCTACCCCCTTAATTTCTGGGAGGTCTGTAATGTCATTTTCATTAGGTGAAGCTTCATTTGAAACTCGTCAGGTTCATGCCGGTCAAGTTCCTGATCCAACAACGGGTGCGCGTGCACTTCCGATTTATCAAACAACTGCATATCAATTCCGTGATACCAAGCATGCGGCGGATCTTTTTGGTCTAGCCGAACTTGGAAATATTTACACCCGCATCATGAACCCAACTCAAGATGCAGTTGAACAACGCATCGCATCGCTCGAAGGTGGCGTTGCTGCTCTTCTAGTTGCATCAGGTTCTGCTGCTACAACTTATGCAGTGCTAAACGTTGCAGAAGCTGGCGATCACATTGTTTCATCACCAAGTCTTTACGGCGGAACCTACAACTTGTTCCACTACACACTTCCAAAGTTTGGTATCGAAGTAACCTTCGTAGAAAACCCAGATGATCCTGCTTCATGGCAAGCCGCAGTTAAGCCAAACACCAAGGCATTCTTCGGCGAGACAATTGCGAATCCAAAGAATGATGTTCTGGATATCGAAACCGTTGCAAATATCGCACATAAGAATGGCGTTCCTCTAATTGTTGATAACACTGTTGCGACACCATATTTGATTCGTCCGATTGAGTTTGGCGCAGATGTTGTTGTTCACTCAGCGACCAAATTCCTCGCTGGTCATGGAAACTCAGTCGTCGGCGCGATTGTTGATTCAGGCAAGTTCGATTATGCCCAACACAAAGATCGCTTCCCAGGATTTAACCAACCAGACCCAAGTTATAACGGCCTGGTTTACTCACAGGCACTTGGCGTGGGTTCAGCATTTGGTGCAAACCTCTCTTACATCTTCAAGATTCGCCTGACTCTACTTCGCGATATGGGTGCTGCTGTTAGCCCATTTAACGCTTGGTTATTGGCGCAAGGACTCGAAACACTTTCACTACGCATGGAACGCCATGTTTCAAATGCAAAGACACTTGCCACTTGGCTTGAGAAGCAACCAAGCGTTGAAAAGGTTCACTACGCATCACTTCCATCATCACCTTGGAATAAGTTGGCTACTAAATATGCTCCAGCGGGTTCTGGCTCAGTTCTCTCCTTTGAAATCAAGGGCGGAATCGAGGCCGGAAAGAAGTTCGTAGAAGCGCTTAAGTTGCACTCACATGTTGCAAATATTGGTGATGTTCGATCACTCGTCATCCACCCAGCTTCAACAACTCACTCACAATTATCACCAGCAGAACAATTAACTGCAGGTGTAACACCAGGATTAATTCGCTTATCTGTTGGCATCGAAAACATCGAAGATATTAAAGCTGATATCACCGATGGTTTTGCCGCAGCTAAGTAATTAATCTGCGAAACTTAATTCATGGCATCTGACTGTAATTGTCATATCACTGGGGCTTGGCTTGAAACCCATGACCCTGGTGATCGGCAATTCCTAAAAATCGGAGACCTTGAATTAGAGTCTGGTGAAAAACTTCCAGATACAACAATTGCTTATCAAAGCTGGGGCAAGTTAAATTCAGCGGGCGATAATGCAATTCTGGTTAATCATGCGCTAACAGGCTGGTCGGATGTTCCTGGTTGGTGGCCTTCGATGGTCGGCCCAGGACTTCCACTAGATACCGATAAATATTTTGTTATCTGCCCAAATGTAATTGGTGGATGCCAGGGCAGCACTGGCCCGTCTTCACTGGCACCAGATGGAAAACGCTGGGGCTCTAGATTTCCAACGGTAACTATTCGCGACATGGTTGCAGCCGAATTAGCTTTGACAGATGCCCTAGGAATTTCACATTACATATTGGCAGTTGGTCCATCACTTGGCGGAATGCGCGCACTTGAATGGGCGATCCAACACCCAACCCGAGTTAATGCAATCTGCACAATTGGTTCTTCAGCAGTTGCTACTGGCGATCAAATTGGCGCCGCATCGATTCAAATTCGCGCAATTAAATCTGACCCAAATTTCAATAACGGAGATTATTACGAACAAGAGCAGGGTCCGACAGAAGGTATGGGAATTGCCCGTCGTATTGCTCACCTGACTTACCGAACTGAAACTGAGATGGATGTGCGCTTTGGTCGCGAACTACAAGGCGATGACACTGGCCGATATGCAGTGGAATCGTATTTAGATCATCAAGCCACAAAGTTGGCTAAGAGATTTGATGCCAATACTTATATTGCGTTGACCGATGCCATGAATTCGCACGATGTTGGTCGCGATCGTGGGGGTGTGGCAGAGGCCTTGGCAACAATCAAGATTCCGGTTGTGGTTATCTCTATTGATTCAGACCGCCTCTTCTGGCCCAGACTTCAGGAAGAAATCATTGAATTGACCCCGACCGCCCTGCCACTTGTGACGATTTCTTCACCATTTGGTCATGACGGCTTTCTAATTGAGGTTGAAACTGTGGGGAGCGTGCTCAAAGATGCGCTCGCTATCGGGCTAAAGGGCAATTCCAGCAATTAATTTGAAAATAGTTGTGCAGGCCAAGCGTTTTGCGATGTGCATAAATGGCTGTGGACAAATTATAATATAGCCAAGCAAGTTTCGCTGGTCCGAAGAGAGGCCAGACAAACCAAAGGATGAATTGTGGCTGGAATTCGTGCGCAAAAAAATGGCGCTAGCAGTAAGAAGACAGTGAAAAAAGCTGCAACTAAAAAAGTTGTTGCGAAAAAATCTGCTGTTAAGAAGACTGCAAAGAAATCTGCGACAATGAAAGCAAAGAAAGCAAAGAAAATTGTAAAGAAGTCATCAGGCCCGCACCGCTTTCCAACCAAAGCAGAGTTAGAGGCCAAGAAATTAGCAGAGGCAAATAAAGGTTCAGGTAAAGGCGCGAAGAAAACTGCGCCAGCAACTTCTGGAAAGAAATTATTCCCAACAAAAGCTGAACTCGAAGCAAAGCGCCTTGCCGCACTTGGCGTAAAGCCAGTAGTTGAAGGAAAGCCTGGCAAGCCAATCATCACAAAGATTGATGGCGAAGAAGTTGAATTAGAAGAAGTTGAATTAGAAGATCTTGAAACTTTGGTTGAAGAAGTTAAAGAGATTATTGAAGAGGAAAAAGAGAACGAAATTCGCGTTGTAAATGTCGCGGAAGAATCTCAGAACGAAGAGAACGCATTCACAATCAAGGATTCTGAAGAAGATGACGCACCAGTCCAAACAGTACTAACCGCAGGTGCAACAGCTGACCCAGTTAAGGATTATCTAAAGCTGATTGGTCGCGTGCCACTTCTTAATGCTGAGATGGAAGTTGATCTTTCACTTCGCGTTGAGGCGGGCCTCTTTGCCGAAGAAATCATCAAGCATGAGAAGAAAATTGATAAGAAATATAAGCGCGAACTCGAGCAATTAGTTCTCGATGGTAAGCGCGCAAAGAATCACTTGCTTGAAGCAAACCTTCGTCTTGTGGTCTCACTTGCAAAGCGTTACACCGGTCGTGGCATGTTGTTCCTAGATTTAATTCAAGAAGGAAACCTTGGCCTAATCCGCGCAGTTGAGAAGTTCGACTACACAAAGGGTTACAAGTTCTCGACATATGCAACCTGGTGGATTCGCCAAGCAATTACTCGTGCGATGGCTGACCA
>CAXNFK010000053.1:0-8093 GCA_964201775.1 Candidatus Nanopelagicaceae bacterium | reverse complement strand
AGATGTCGGCAGCAGCAATGAAGAAGTTTAAGAAGAAGCCATGCTCTTTCTGTCGCGATAAGGCAACTTATATCGATTACAAAGACATCAACCTTCTTCGTAAGTACATCTCAGATCGCGGCAAGATTCGTGCACGTCGCGTAACAGGTGCATGCACACAACACCAACGTCAGATTGCTGCCGCGGTAAAGAATTCCCGCGAAATGGCACTTCTGCCTTACACCTCAACAGCGAGATAAGGGGAATAACCAATGAAACTTATTCTTACTCGTGAAGTATCAGGTCTAGGACAAGCTGGCGATGTTGTAACCGTTAAAGATGGTTTTGCTCGCAACTTCCTATTGCCTCGCGGCAATGCAATCGCTTGGAGCCTTGGTGGCGAAAAGCAGATTGAAGGAATCCGTCGTGCTCGTAGTGCTCGTGAAATTCGCGACCTCGATCATGCGAAGGAAATCAAGGACTCACTTGAAAAGACCGAGATTGTTATCAAATCAAAGGTCGGCGCTACCGGAGTTCTATTCGGTTCAGTGACAGATAAGGACATCACTGCAGGCATCAAGGCTGCAACTGGTCTAGATATCGATCGTCACCGCGTAAAGGTTGCTGGACATATTAAGAAGCTTGGTAAATACACTGCGAAGGTTTCACTTCAAGGTCAAATATCTGCCAACGTTAATATCTCTGTTGTAGCTATTTAATAGTTCTAAATAGTTAGGAAACTTGAAGGCCCGTCTCGAAAGAGGCGGGTCTTTTCATATCTAAGAGATTCTTAGATATTCTTAAATATTGAGATAAAGAAATAAATCTTTACCCACAGCTTTCAACGTTTTCTTGAGCGTAAAAGAGGGTTGGCCCTCGCACTTATCCACCCCTTATGCGCTCTTATGCACAAGTTATCCACTCCAATTCTCAACTTCTCCACACGCTCACGCACACTAAAACAGCGCCACCTAACACCTCTCACCCTAACCTCATTAAATTACGCACGTTAGAGAGTAATTTTAATGTCAGTGGTCTTTGGGAGGCTTTGTTTATGAGCATCGCAGAACTCCCCAACCGCGGAAACAACTCCAACAATCGAATCCCCGCAACAGTTGAATTCGAACGCACACCACCACAAGATTTAATCGCCGAGCAAGGTGTTCTTGGTGGAATGTTGTTGAGTAAAGAATCAATCGCAGATGTTGTTGAAATTATTCGCGAACGCGATTTTTATCGACCAGCTCATGAATTAATTTACGACGCAATTTTAGATTTGTATGGTCGCGGCGAACCTGCCGATCCAGTAACCGTTGCGGCTGAATTAACAAAGCGTGGCGACATCGCTCGTGCTGGTGGCGCACCTTATTTACACACACTTATTAATTCGGTTCCGACTGCAGCAAATGCTGGCTATTACGCAAAGATTGTTCGCGACCACGCAATCATGCGCCGTCTGGTTGAAGCCGGAACAAAGATTGTTCAACTTGGCTATTCCGGCGAAGGTGAAGTTGATGATGCAGTAGATCAAGCATCTGCAGAAATCTTTCAAGTTACTGAACATCGCACAACCGAGGATTACATTCAGCTATCCGAACTTTTACCCGCTGCACTCGATGAAATTGAAGCAATATCAAATGGCGTTAAAGGTGAAGGCGTTAAGACTGGATTTAAAGATCTCGATACTTTAACTAACGGTCTGCATCCAGGAAATATGATTGTTCTTGCTGCACGTCCTGCCGTAGGTAAATCAACACTTGGCCTTGATATCGCGCGTTACGCATCGATTCACAACGGCGATCCATCAGTAATCTTCTCGCTAGAAATGAGCCGCTCTGAAATTACGATGCGTATGCTCTCTGCAGAAGCTCGCGTTGCTTTAAACAACATTCGTTCAGGTGCACTTACAGATGAAGAGTGGGGCCGATTAGCAAAGCGAATGGGAGAAATTTCCCAGGCACCTTTGTTTATTGATGATTCACCAAACCTTTCACTTATGGAAATTCGCGCGAAGGCCCGCCGGTTAAAACAGCGCCATGGCTTGAAGTTAATTGTTATCGACTACTTGCAGTTGATGACTTCTGGAAAGCGCGTAGAGAATCGTCAGCAAGAAGTATCGGAATTCTCTAGAAATCTAAAACTTTTGGCAAAGGAACTCGATGTTCCAGTTGTCGCAATTTCGCAGTTAAACCGTTCGCCAGAACAACGCGCAGATAAGAAGCCAATGCTCTCTGACTTGCGTGAATCTGGTTCTATTGAACAAGATGCCGACGTAGTAATTCTTCTGCACAGAGATGATATGTATGACGGTCAGAATCGATCTGGTGAAGCCGATTTAATTATTGCTAAGCACCGTAACGGTCCGACAAGAACAATTACCGTAAGCGCGCAATTACACTTTGCAAGATTTAGCGATATGGCGCCAAGTTATACTCAGAACTCAGAAAGTTTTGTTAAAGATAACTAAATAACAGGTGTAAGCGTTCCACTTTCAACACTAAATACCGCGCCCATAACCTTTACGTTTTTTGCTAGTAATGGATAACTTTCAATTCTTTGAATATCTGTAATCAAGGCTTTCATCTGATCTTTTACTGTACGAATTTCAATACCTCTGGTATCGATTCCTGATTTCTCTAAAATCGCGGCATGTATTTCATGTTCTTCGCCACTAGCCATTCTGCAATCGGTATGGGGCATAACTAAAACCCTAGTTACTCCAAGAAGATGAGTCGCAAGAACTAAAGTACGAAGTACGTCATCAGTAACTCTTGCACCAGCGTTACGCAAAATTTTTGCATCGCCCGCTTCCATGCCGACAATATGCAGTGGGTCGATTCGCGAATCCATGCAGGTAACAATCGCTAAACCTTTTCGTGCCTCACCACTTAAACCATTTGATTTGAAGGTGCTGACATATTTCTTATTGGCGCCAAGCAGATCGGCAAAATTTTCCATGGGCTAAATTTACCCTAAACGCTTATTCGTGCGCGGTTAGCCAAGTAAATACCAATCAGTACAACTACTGCGCCAATAGATTGGGTGAAGTTGAGTTTTTCATAGAGGAAAATCCAAGCAAAGATTCCGCCAAATACCGGTTCCAACATTCCAATTGAACTTGAGGTTGCAGCACTTAAACCACGTAGTCCATTTAGAACTAGAAAATATGGAACCGCAGTTCCAAGAACGATAATCCACAAAATTAGGTAGTAGGTGGGAATCGATACTCCGGCCAAGCGACCTGTTAGCTCAACAACCCTTCCCAACTCTGCAAATGGAAAAGTCCACCAAGGTTGAATTATTGCAAAGAAAGCGGATGAAACTCCAAAGCCCCAAGCCATTGTTGCTTCACTTGACTTAACCCCAACTAACTTTTCACCAACTAAGAAATATAAGGCAAGAGCAAACGCATCGAGTAGAGCGAAAATGACACCTAAACCATCAAGAGTTAAGCCACGCCAAACCTGAGCAATTAGTACTAAGCCAGTTAAGCCAATAACCAGACCCCACCACATTAATTTAGAAACAATTTTTTTCTGAATAAAACGCATCCAAAGCACAATCCAGATCGGAGCAGTGAATTCAATAATTAACGCAACTCCTACATTTAATCTTTGGATCGCCAAAAAATAGAAGAGATTTACTGCGGCAAAGCCAAATAGACCAAAAGCAATAAGTATTGGAAGTTCCTTGCGATTAATTCTTAAAGATTGTTTGTTCTTTAGATAAACATATAAGAATAAAACTAAGAATGCGCCCATAGTTCTAATTTGAGTAAGGCGCACAGCTGAAAGTCCACTTTCCATAGCGAGTTTCGCTGGAATGCTACTGATTGCAAAAAAGAGCGACCCAAATACGAGATAGATCTCGTGTCGTAGATTCTTAAGCACGGTGAATCTTAGCGGCTTAAGTGATTTAAAAGGCGCTCTCTGGAATCTCCATTAGATCGCCAGTTTCGTTCAGAACAATTTTTAATTCAGCTTTTATGTGTGGAAGAACTGTTCTTACGAAAAACTTCGCAGAGGCAACTTTTCCAGCATAGAAATCGGCATCGCGGCCGGGATTGGCAGACTTTGTAATTGCAATTTCCGCTTGGCGCAATAACAACCAAGCAATAATTACTTCGCCCACAGACATCAAAAGGCGAGTCGTATTCAGACCAGCTTTATAAATTTTTTCTACATCCTCCTGTGATTCCATCGCAAAACCGACAAGAGCTCCGGTCATTGCATTTAAATCTTCTAGGGTTTTTGCTAGTGCCGCTTTCTCTTCTGAAAGCTCGCCACCAGTAGCAGTAAATGCTGCAATCTCTTTTCCAAGTAAGCCAATTGCGCGGCCACCATCTTTAATAATTTTGCGGAAGAAGAAATCAAGCCCTTGAATCGCTGTTGTTCCTTCATACAAAGTGTCGATTTTTGCATCGCGCACATATTGTTCAAGTGGCCAATCCTGCGTAAAACCAGCTCCGCCAAATGTCTGAAGTGACTCAGTTCCAAGGAGAACCCAAGACTTTTCACTGCCATAACCTTTAACAATTGGTAGCAATAAATCATTTAAAGCTTCCATGTCATCGGCTCGATCATTGTCATTAGCAGCCTTGGCCAGCAAAATTTCATCTTGTATTGATGCGGTATACAAAATAAGTGCGCGCATGCCTTCGGAATAAGACTTCTGCACCATTAGCGAACGACGAACATCTGGATGATTAATAATCGTTACGCGCGGGCTTGCCTTGTCAGCGGCTTTAGTTAGATCCGGTCCTTGAACTCGAACTTTCGCATAAGCCAGAGCTTGTTGGTATCCAGCACTAAGCGTTGCAATCGCTTTAGTTCCAACCATCATGCGGGCGTATTCAATAACTTTAAACATTTGAGCGATACCTTCATGAACATCGCCAAGCAAATAACCAACTGCAGGCTCTTTCTCACCTAAATTCATTTCACAAGTAGCTGAAACATTAAGCCCCATCTTGTGTTCAACACTGGTTACATATGCCCCGTTGCGTTTTCCAAGTTCGCCAGTTTCGAAATCAAACATAAACTTTGGAACTAAAAATAAACTCAAACCTTTTGTTCCAGGACCGGCGCCTTCTGGACGTGCCAAAACATAATGAACAATGTTTGGATTTAAATCTGAATCACCAGAAGTGATATATCTTTTTGTTCCGGTGATGTGCCAAGTGCCATCGCTCTGTTGTACGGCCTTTGATCTTCCAGCACCAACATCACTTCCCGCATCTGGTTCGGTTAATTGCATTGTTGCGCCCCAGTCATTATCGACCATGAGCTTTGCCATTTTTTTCTGATCATCATTTCCAAGAACATATGCAACATGTGCAAACGCAGTTCCAGAAGCATAAATATGAATTGAAGGGTTTGAACCTAAAACCATTTCAGCAATTGCCCAACGGAGAGATGCTGGAATTAGAGTTCCACCGATTTCAACAGGCGCATCAATACGCCACCATTCATTATCCATAAATGTTCGATAAGATTTCTTAAAACTTTCTGGCAATTTAACATCACCAGTCTCTTTATTGAATTGCACACCCAATCGATCGCTCTCAATAAATGATTCAGCTAGATCGTTTTCGGCTAAACGTTTGATTTCTTCTAACATTCCGGTGGCGGTTTCGCGGTCGACGTCTTTAAAGATGGATTTGCCCATAATCTCATCGCGCTTAAGGAGATCGAAGAGGCAGAATTCGATATCGCGCAGGTTGGCGGTGTAGTGGCTCATGGCGCAATAATGCTACCCGCCAGTAACTTAATCAAGCCGTAATGAGGATATAGGGTCTGTCCGTGCTACTAAGTGATCGCGATATTAAGGCCGAAATCAGCGCTGGCCGCGTAAAGGTCGAACCTTTCGACGGCGCCATGATCCAACCATCGAGCGTGGATGTTCGGTTAGACCGATTCTTCCGGGTCTTTGAAAATCATAAATATTCTGTAATCGATCCATCTATCGAACAACCAGATCTAACTCGCGAAGTAGCAGTCGAAGCTAATGAAGAATTTATTCTCCACCCAGGTGAATTTGTTCTTGCAAGCACTTACGAAATTATTACCTTGCCAGATGACATCGCCGGACGCCTAGAGGGAAAGTCTTCACTCGGCCGACTCGGTCTGCTCACTCACTCAACTGCAGGTTTTATCGATCCAGGTTTTTCTGGTCATATCACTTTAGAACTTTCGAATGTTGCGAATCTTCCAGTAAAGCTATTTCCTGGAATGAAGATAGGCCAACTCTGTTTAATTAAGCTCTCCTCGCCAGCCGAGAATCCTTACGGTTCAGCGCTCTACGGTTCAAGATATCAAGGCCAACGCGGCCCAACCGCTAGCAAGTCTTGGCTAAATTTCCACCAATCTGAAATTAAGTAAACTCTAAGGAATTAAATCAGTGAAATCGCGGTTTAATTAGCCATGGAAATAATAATTGTTCTAGGTGTCATAGCTCTTGTCGCAGCTTTTTTTGTTGTTCAATACAACAAACTTATTCGGTTAAACATCACAGCCGAAGAAGCTTGGGCCCAGATTGAAGTTCAATTAAAACGTCGAGCAGATTTAATTCCAAATTTAATTGAAACCGTAAAAGGTTATGCCGCACACGAGCAATCAACCTTTGACGCAGTAGTTGCGGCACGAGCGAAAGCAACATCTGCAAGTTCGGTCGCAGACACCGCAGCAGCTGACGGTCTTTTAACCCAGGCACTCCGTGGCTTATTAGCAGTAGCCGAGGCCTATCCAGATTTGAAGGCATCTGCAAATTTCGCAGCCCTGCAGGATGAATTAGCAACCACTGAGAATAAAGTCGCATTTTCTCGCCAGTTTTACAATGACACTGTGCGCGAATTAAACACTGCAATAAAGACAATACCTACTAATTTCTTTGCTGGATTTGCAAAAGTTTCAGAACGTGAATTTTACGAAGTTGCGGATCCGCAATATCGTGAAGTTCCGAACGTAAAATTCTAAATAATGAATTTCAGAACACTTCAAAACGCTAACAAGCGAAAAACAATTGGCTTGCTCATCGCCATGGGAATTCTCATGTGGGTTCTTGTTTATGCTGCGCTCACATTTTTTGGTGGCTCTACTGCCGGAATTGTTCCGATCGCAGTGGGAATTTCACTAATTTCAGTATGGGGCGCTTTTTATGGCTCCGATAAGTTAGTTTTGAAAATGACTGGCGCTAAGTTGCTTAAAGAAGAAGATAATCCAAAACTATTTGGATTAGTTCAAGAAGTTTGTATTGCATCTGGCTTACCGATGCCAAAAGTTGCGATTGTTCACGACGAAGCACCAAATGCTTTTGCTACTGGCCGAAATCCAGAGCATGCGCTAATTGCATTCACAACTGGAATTTTGGATGTAATGGATAGAGACGAACTTCAGGGTGTTATCGCACACGAGATGTCTCACGTTGCAAATCGAGATACTTTAGTAAGTGCAGTAGCCGCAACAACTGCTGGGGCAATCGCAATCGCTTCTGACATATTAACCAGAATGATGTTCTTCGGCGGAAATCGAAACCGAGAAGGTAACAACAATCCGTTGGCTTTAATATTTTCACTTCTTGTTTTAATTCTTGCACCACTTGCCGCCATGTTATTGAAGTCTGCAATCTCGCGAAAGCGCGAAGCGTTAGCCGATGCAACAGCCGTCAGCTTTACCCGTAACCCCGCTGGATTGCGAAAGGCGCTAGAGATTCTGGCTCGGGATTCAACAGTTGTTAGACAGAGATCAAATGCAGTTGCGCATATCTGGATTGAGTCCCCGTTAGATGCAAAGAGCGTTTCAAAACTTTTTGCAACTCATCCACCAATCGAAGATCGAATTAAAACACTTAAAGCAATGGAATCCTTATAACTCTTTCTGCGGAAAGATGATTGTGAAAGTAGCACCTTCGCCTAATTTCGATTTAACTTCAACACTTCCACCGTGGGCTTTCATAACAGCATCAACAATTGCTAATCCAAGTCCACTACCTTCACCGCTTACACGAACTCGAGACGGATCAGCTCTAAAGAATCTTTCGAAAGCACGTTCTTGATCTGCATCAGAAAGACCGGGGCCGTTATCAGAAACACTTATTCGAGTTTCTAACTCGTCTTG
>CAXNFK010000052.1:0-8177 GCA_964201775.1 Candidatus Nanopelagicaceae bacterium | reverse complement strand
AAATCTACAAGCAAGAGAGGCGGAAAATAGATGGAAAATACTTCGGACTCTAATGTGGAAATATCGGCAATCAAAACCAGAATTTCCGAAATAAGCAGCAAGCCGTTAGATACTCATCCGCAAGAATTTGAAGAGATCCACACGGAACTAAGCAAAGTCCTATCTGAGATTGATGGGCTCTAAACAAGTAAATGAAAACCAGATTAGATGCAGAATTGGTGAGGCGCGGATTGGCACGTTCGCGTGATCATGCTGCAGATTTAATCGAATCTCGTTCTGTTTTGGTGATTGGAATACCGGCATCAAAGCCGGCAACTCAAGTTGATGCAGAAACTTCAATAACTATTCAAGGTAACAGAGATGATTTTGTTTCGCGTGGTGGTCACAAACTAGCTGGAGCACTTGATGCCTTTCCAGAAGTTGTTGTAAGTGGAAAAAGAGCTCTGGATGCGGGTGCATCTACTGGCGGCTTTACTGACGTTCTTTTGAAACGTGACGTTCAATCCGTCGTGGCAGTTGATGTTGGATATGGACAACTGGCATGGGAGCTGCGAAATGATCCTCGCGTAACTATTCTAGATCGGACCAATGTTCGGCACTTAACGATTGAGCAAGTTGGCGAACCTGTGGATTTAGTTGTTGCCGATTTATCTTTTATATCTTTAACTTTAGTTTTACCGGCGCTGGTGTCGGTATCTAGAACTAGTGCAGATTTTCTTGTAATGGTAAAACCTCAATTTGAAGTTGGACGTGAAAAATTGGGTGCTGGAGGAGTTGTTAGAGATAGTGCGTTACGCAAAAATGCAGTGATGGAAGTTGCTGATTGTGCCTATGACATGGGATTAGGTTGTAGCGGAGTAATAGCAAGTCCACTGCCTGGTCCGTCTGGAAATGTTGAGTACTTCTTGTGGTTAAAGCGCGGAGCTTCGGAATTAGCGGAATCTGCTTTAGATTTAGCAATAGCGAAAGGACCACAATGAAGAAGATCGCCCTGGTGGTCCATCCAACCCGAGCTGCTGCAATCAAGTTTGCAAACAATTTAGCGGCCGAGTTTTTACAGAAAGACGTTGAAGTTGTTTCAAACCATCCAAATTTATTGGTGGGAAGTAAAGCTATAGATGTTATCTCTGATATTTCTGCTGTCATCGTCCTAGGTGGAGATGGAACAATTCTTAGAGCCGCCGAGATAGTGAAAGGACATGAAGTTCCAATTATTGGAATTAACTTAGGCAACGTCGGATTTCTCGCTGAAATATCTGAGCCATCAATTGCAGAGATTGTTAAAGCAGTTGATAGCGGCTCACTTCACAGAGAGCCGCGATTGACTTTGAGATATGAAATTTTTCGCAACGGTTCTGTAATGTCACAGGGATGGGCGTTAAACGAAGTTGCCGTTGAACGAAGTTCAACACGTATGCTCGAACTATTCGTTCAAATAGATGGAAGACCGTTTTCCAAGTGGGGTTGTGACGGAGTTATTTGTGCAACACCAACTGGATCAACGGCGTACGCATTCTCCGCGGGTGGGCCAGTCGTGTGGCCAGAAGTTAGTGCGCTAGTTTTGCTGCCATTAGCGGCCCACGCACTATTTTCAAGACCAATGGTTGTATCGCCGGAGTGTGAAATTGTTATTGATGTGCTTTCAAACGATGCACAAATTTCTGCTGACGGGCTTCGTCAAGAGGAAATTCAACTGGGTGACCGTATTGTTATAACAAAAGAGAATGCAAAAATTCAGCTTGCTTATGTTAACGCCGGTAATTTCACGGACAGATTGGTTGCTAAGTTCAAATTACCTATTGAAGGTTGGCGCGGAGAGAGTTCTTGAAAAAGGTTTTACAGAAGAGCGCGCTGCGTGAATTAACAATTCGCAGCCTTGGAGTAATAGATTCGGCAGAGGTTGATTTCAAGGATGGATTAACGGTAATTACTGGCGAAACCGGTGCCGGCAAAACAATGGTGCTAACAGCGTTAAATCTAATCCTGGGATCAAAGTCGGACGCAGATTTCGTTAGGTCGGGTGACGACAGATTAGTTGTGAGTGGAAAATTTAATATCGGAGATACGTTACAAACAATCGTTGAAGAAGCCGGAGGTTTCGTCGAAGACGGTGATGTAATTATCAATCGCAGCGTAACAAACCAAGGTAAGTCAAAAATTTCGCTCGGCGGGGCCGTAACAACCACTTCTCAAGTATCTGACTTAGCTCAAGAATTGGTTGAGATTCACGCGCAATCCAGTTCGGCCAGGTTAAGCAAGCCCGCAGTGCAATTGAACCTTCTAGATTCCTACGGGGATTATCAAGATTCGACTGCCGAATATTCAGATAAGTTTATTGAATTCAATTTAATTCGCAAACGGGTAGCGGATCTGACAAATCAGCTCAAGGTTCGTGAATTTGAGATTGCAAAATTGACTGGGTTCGTTGACGATTTCGCGAAGATAGCGCCAAAGAAAGGCGAGCTCGATCAGATAGAAAATGAGATTACTAAGTTAGGAGCGGTTGAAGAGTTAAATGCCGGTCTTATTCAGGCCTTAGGAATTATTTCTGGAGAAGATGAATCGCCGACGGCTGCATTAGGTCTAACGAAGAAGATTCTCGAAAATCTCAAAGGCAAAGATTCAGAACTTGATGTCCTGATTGAGAAGTATTCGGAATTAATTTATGAGTTTGCTGAAAATAGTTCAGGTCTAGAGCGTTACCTGACTGGACTTGGAGCAGATCCAGGAAGATTCGACTTCCTGCAAAACCGAAAAAGCGAACTTAATAGTTTATTGAAGAAATATGGCGAAGGCAGTGACCGTGAAAGCGCCTACGAGAATCTTCTAAAAGCGGGAGATGAAGCAAGGTCACGCTTAGAGGATTTGCAAGGCGGAGATTCCAAATTAGCCCAGTTGCAAAATGAAAGCCTTGTCTGTTTTGATGAATTGAAAGATTTAGGAATCAAGCTCTCCGCTTCAAGAGCAAGTGTCGCAAAAAAACTTTCGGTTGCTATCACATCGGAAATGGCGCTCTTGGCTATGCCAAATGCCAAGCTTTCGGTTCAAGTAACCACGTCAGATGGTTCGAAGCCTGAAAACTTTTCGGCAACGGGTTTAGATGAAGTTCTGTTTTTATTTACCAGTCACACAGATGGAAAATTATTACCGCTTGCAAAAACCGCGAGTGGTGGCGAGCTCTCGCGGGTAATGCTTTCGATTGAAGTTGTATTGGCCAAGAATTCGCCAGTGGGGACATATATTTTTGATGAAGTAGATGCAGGAGTTGGCGGCAAAGCTGCTATTGAAGTTGGTAAAAGGTTGGCACTTCTAGCGCAGAATTCACAAGTTATCGTTGTTACACACTTGGCTCAGGTTGCGAGTTGGGCTGACAATCATTTTGTGGTTTCCAAGAACGAGAGTGGTTCGGTGACTCAAAGTAATATCTTGGAAGTTTCGGGCGCCGATCGCCGAAAGGAAATCGCGAGATTGCTTTCCGGGCAGGAAGATTCAAAAACAGCACAAGAACACGCTGGTGAACTGCTCGATATGGTCGCAATGAGTAGGTCGGAAATGATAGGTTAGTGTTCCATGACCGCCCAGCATGTGACAAAGCATCTTTTTGTAAGCGGCGGAGTAGCCTCCAGTTTAGGTAAAGGATTAACCGCTTCAAGCCTGGGCAGATTGCTTACTTCTCGTGGATTACGTGTCACGATGCAGAAATTGGATCCTTATTTGAACGTTGATCCAGGGACTATGAATCCGTTCCAGCATGGTGAAGTTTTTGTGACAGATGATGGCGCTGAAACTGACTTAGATATTGGACATTACGAAAGATTTCTAAACACGAATCTGCATGGCTCTGCGAATGTTACGACCGGACAAGTTTATTCCAATGTAATTGGAAAAGAACGTCGCGGTGAATATCTGGGGGACACTGTTCAGGTAATCCCACATATTACAAACGAGATAAAAGAGCGCATCAAGGCTATGGCAGGACCAGAAATTGATTTAGTTATTACCGAAATTGGTGGAACTGTTGGCGATATCGAATCGCAGCCTTTCCTGGAAGCAGCGCGCCAGATACGCCAGGATGTTGGCAGAGATAATGTTTTCTATTTACATGTTTCGTTAGTTCCATATATCGGCCCTTCTGGAGAGTTGAAAACAAAACCAACTCAACACAGTGTGGCAGCACTAAGGTCTATTGGTATTGCACCAGATGCAATTGTTATTCGTTCTGATCGCGCAATCCCAGATTCAGTGAAGCGGAAGATTTCTTCAATGTGTGACGTTGATCTAGAAGCTGTTGTTGCTGCAGTAGATGCGCCATCGATTTATGACATTCCTAAAGTTCTTTTCCATGAAGGATTAGATGCTTATGTAGTCAGACGCCTTGGTCTTCCGCTAAGGGACGTTGTTTGGGGCGAATGGGATGAACTTTTAGAAAAAGTTCACAATCCAAAGCATCAAGTAACAGTCGCTTTAGTTGGAAAGTATGTTGATCTTCCTGATGCTTACTTATCTGTAACTGAGGCACTGCGCGCAGGCGGATTCGCAAACAACGCTAAGGTAAATATTAAATGGGTGGCTAGCGATGATTGCGCAACAGTTAAGGGCGCTACCGAAGCACTTAAAGATGTTGACGCCGTCTGTGTTCCAGGCGGATTCGGCGTACGAGGCATCGAAGGAAAATTAGGAGCCTTGCAATTCGCACGGGAAAATAAAATTCCAACTTTGGGATTATGTTTAGGACTGCAGTGCATGGTCATCGAAGTCGCTAGAAATTTAGCAAATATACAAGGCGCAAATTCGGCGGAATTCGATCCCGAAACTAAGGATCCAGTTATTTCTACAATGCAAAGCCAGGAGGAGATCGTTGCTGGAAATGGTGACATGGGTGGAACTATGAGGCTCGGTTTATATCCAGCCGTCTTGGCCCGAGGATCCGTTGTTGCTGAGGTTTACGGCGCTACTGAAATTCAAGAACGACACCGTCACAGGTATGAAGTGAACAACAAATACCGTGAAGCTATTGCTAAAGCCGGTCTGGTTTTCTCTGGATTATCGCCCGATGGCCATCTTGTTGAATTTGTTGAACTACCAAAAGATATTCATCCGTATTTCGTTGGTACACAAGCTCATCCAGAATTTTTATCTCGCCCAACTGCAGCACACCCGCTCTTTAGTGGACTGATTTCAGCGGCTGTCGCAAAAAATGGTAAGTGAATCGCAGTCATCTGCAATAGTTGATTATCTTAGTTATGCGGCGATTGAAAAAGGATTAAGCAAGAATACTATTGAAGCTTATCGTCGTGATTTAACTAAGTTCAGGAATTTTCTAGTCAGCCATGATTTATCAATACTTGATGTCGACACCCAAGTAATTGATAATTTTCTAGGATGGTTAAGGGGAGCGGATGGATCCAACTCCCGGGGAAGTGAAAGTTCTAATTCGAGAACAATCGTCACAGTTAGAAATCTCTATAAATTCATATCAACTAATAACCACACAGTTAATCCACTTAAGGATTATTCGCCACCAAAACTACCTAAGCGATTGCCAAAGGCGTTGAAAATTGCTGAAATAATGGCGTTAATCGAAGCATCGAAATTTGGTGATGACGTCATCTCAATGCGAAATAGCGCTTTAATCGAGATTCTTTATGCGACGGGTGCGCGTGTTAGCGAGATAGTAGATCTGGATATTTCAAATGTTTCTGAGATTGCTAATACAACTACGTTAAAACTTTCGGGCAAAGGTGGCAAGGAGCGTGTCGTTCCAATCGGTATTTATGCACGAAAAAGTTTGGACCAATATCTAACACTTTCAAGACCAGTTCTTGTTCGTAAAAAGATGAGCTCTTCTCTATTTTTGAATTCTCGTGGTGATTCACTCAGTCGACAAAGCGCTTGGGAGATTATTGCTTCTTTGGCAGAGCGGGCCAATATTCAAACTCGGGTAACTCCGCACGCTATTCGTCACTCCTTTGCAACACATTTATTAGATGGGGGAGCCGATATAAGAGTTGTTCAAGAACTGCTTGGACATTCGTCCGTCACAACAACACAGATTTATACTCTGGTTACGATAGATAAGCTGCGTGAAACTTACGCAACAGCACACCCAAGAGCTAAGTAAAGTTTAAGTTACCTGCCGTTTATTTTCCGCGAAGTCGACGGGCAATAATGCTTTGATCGCCTTTTGTTTCAAGATCAGCAATGATAATCGCCAAAGATTCACGAACGATGCGACCGCGATCAACCGCAAGTCCTAAATCTCCACGAAGTGCCAATCTAGCTTGCTCGAGATCATAAAGTTCTTCGGGCGAAAGATACACAGTTATCTTTTCATCATGTCTTTCGCGGCCACTTGGAGACTTATCAAATGAGTTAACTCTACGACGAGGAGTTGTACGAACTGATTTTTTAGTTGTGATTGGTGCGGTAGGAACATCTTCTATTGGAGTAGGTGTTTGTGATGGGACAGCGCTTAGCGTTGTTGTCTGGCGGAACAGTTCATCGGCTCCAGGCAGGCTTACTCTTCTACTCATTTTGCTCCTCCTCGGTAAATTAGCTCGCGGGCTAGTCTGCGATATGAAACTGCTCCAGTTGAACTACTTGCATAAGTTGTTATCGGCTCACCTTTAACAGTTGATTCAGAGAATCGAACCGTACGTGCGATGATCGTATCTAACAAGTCATCTGGAAACTCTTTGTAAATCAATTCCAAAACATCACGTGAGTGCGCGGTTTTACGCTCAAACATAGTTGCGAGGATGCCATCAATCTGTAATTGCGGATTGGTATTAGTGCGCACTTTATCAATTGTTTCACGGACTAAACCAAGGCCCAGCACTGCGAAATATTCGCATTCCATTGGAATTAGAACACCATTTGAGGCAGTCAGGGCATTAATTGTGAGCGTTCCGAGTGAAGGAGAGCAATCGATAAGAATGTCGTCGTATTCATCTAGTACGGGCTCTAAAAGTTTACGTAATTTATGTTCTTTAGCTAACTCGGAGACGAATGCTGCATCTGCAGCAGCCAGATCTTTATGTCCGCGAATGAAATCTAATCCTGGAACATTTGATTTCAAAATGAATTCAGAGATATTTGCACTCGAATCATTTAACAAATACCAGATTGAACCGTATTGCTCTTTAATTTGAAGTGGTTTAATTCCTAAACCGGTAGTCATGCTTGCCTGTGAATCAAAATCGATTAGTAAAACTCTGCGCCCAAGTTCGGCTAACGCAGCACCTAAGTTAATTGTCGTTGTTGTTTTTCCGACGCCGCCTTTTTGATTTACTACCGAAATAACTCGGGCAGGTCCGGCAACAGGGGGAGTTTTAATCGCAGGGAACTCGACCATTTTCTTGCCTAAAACACTCGAAGTCGCGGAAAATTCTTCTTCCCGATTTGTCGATTTAGTTCCTAAGCGAGAAACCTTCGAATTGCTTTTTGCCATGCGCGGACTCTACGGCGGTGCGATTGGGCGCGCAAGCGTAATTGCATTACCTTTGCGCAATGAGTGAGCTCCAAGTAAATCCAATCGAGGCGGATGAAGCAAAAATTGCCGCACCTGGGTTCTCGGTTCACTTATCTAACTTTGATGGACCATTCGATTTACTCCTACAGCTCATTTCTCGCCATAAAATGGATGTCACAGAGGTTGCCCTGGGCGTCGTCACGGATGATTTCATCTCTTATATCCGGGCGCTAGAAGGTTCCGAGGACGGTTGGGATCTAGAGCAGACAACCGAGTTCTTGGTTGTTGCTGCGACACTTCTGGACTTAAAAGCGGCCAGACTCCTACCTTCTGGCGAAGTTGAGGATGAGGGAGACCTAGCCCTTCTTGAAGCCAGGGACCTACTTTTTGCCAGACTTCTGCAATATCGCGCCTTCAAGGCCATAGCCGCGATTTTCAATGATCGGCTTGCCCGCGAGGAGAAGAGTTTCGCGCGTGTTGTAGCCCTAGAAGCCCATTTTTCAAGTCTGCTGCCCGAAGTTCTGATCGGAGTAGGGCCCGAGAGGTTTGCTGCCATAGCTCAAAGGGTTTTATCACCGAAAATAACACCAAGCGTCGGGATAGACCATATTCATAGCCCGCTCGTCAGTGTGGCTGAGGAGGCCGTCAAGATCGTTGATGAACTGCGGCGCACCGGAAAAAGCACTTTCAGGCATTTAATAAGCGA
>CAXNFK010000051.1:0-8177 GCA_964201775.1 Candidatus Nanopelagicaceae bacterium | reverse complement strand
GTCATTGGGTTAGCGATTAGCGGTATTGGAACAATCCTTGGTGGCGTTAACTTCATTACAACTATTTTCACAATGCGCGCACCTGGAATGACAATGTTCCGTATGTCAATCTTCACTTGGAACGTTCTACTAACTTCAATTTTAGTTTTACTTGCATTCCCACCGCTTGCTGCTGCTTTCCTTGCATTGGAATCTGACAGGTTATTTGGTTCGCATATTTTCGATCCAGCAAACGGCGGCGCGATGCTGTGGCAACATCTCTTCTGGTTCTTCGGACACCCAGAGGTCTATATTTTGGCCCTTCCATTCTTCGGAATCGCAACTGAAATTCTTCCAGTCTTTAGCCGTAAACCAATCTTTGGTTACAAAGGATTGATTGCAGCGACGATTGCAATTTCTGCACTCTCTGTTTCAGTCTGGGCTCACCACATGTTTGCAAGTGGTCAAGTGTTGCTTCCATTCTTCTCATTCATGACATTCCTAATTGGTGTTCCTACTGGCGTAAAATTCTTCAACTGGATCGGAACGATGTGGCGCGGAAGCGTTTCCTTCGATACTCCAATGCTCTGGGTAATGGGATTCCTTATTACCTTCCTCTTCGGTGGATTAACTGGAATTATTCTTGCTTCACCACCACTTGATTTTGCAGTCTCAGCTTCTTACTTCGTGGTTGCGCACTTCCACTACGTACTCTTTGGAACAGTAGTATTTGCAATGTTCGCCGGCTTCTACTTCTGGTGGCCGAAGATGACAGGTCGCATGTTAAATGAGCGCCTTGGCAAGATTCACTTCTGGACTTTGTTCTTCGGTTTCCACATGACATTCCTAATCCAGCATTGGCTCGGAATTAAGGGAATGCCGCGTCGTTACGCAGATTATTTAGCAACCGATGGCTTTACGACAATGAATACAATTTCAACGATTGGTTCTGTTCTGTTGGCGCTTTCAATGATTCCATTCTTTATGAATGTTTGGATCACTCGAAAGTCACCATTGGTCGGCGTTGATGATCCGTGGGGCTATGGCGCATCACTTGAATGGGCAACATCTTGTCCACCACCACGCCACAACTTCACATCGATGCCACGTATTCGAAGTGAACGTCCAGCTTTCGATCTTCATTATCCTCATATAAAGACTGAAGGGCATTAAGCATGAAAACCGGCTACTGGCTTTTTAATGGTCTTGCACTTTTCTATGCAATCATCACAGTTATTTATTGGTACGTGGGCGGTGAAGCAGTTGGAATTACTGCTATCGGACTTTCTGGTGGCTTAGCGGCTCTAATTGGTTTTTACCTTTGGTTCACAAATAAGCGTCTAGGAAATGTTCTGCCAGAAGATAACGTCACGGCTGAAATTTCAGATTCAGCTGGCGAACTAGGTTTCTATTCACCACATTCTTGGTGGCCACTTCCGCTGGCCTTCTGCATGGTGCTTGCGGGTGTAGGCCTATTAATTGGTTGGTGGCTGACTCTTATCGCTGTCGGTGGCTTGCTCATTAGCATTCTTGGCTTCGTTCTTGAATACGAGAAGCCTTCAACTAGTATTCATTAAATGGAGATCCAAGCACTTCTAGCGATTGCCATCTTTGCAATGGTCTATATAGCAATCGCAACCGAAAAAATTAGCCGAATCGCAACGGTCTTAGTTGGTGCGGCGGCGATGGTTATTGTTGGAGCAACGGATGCCGATAAAGCTTTTTATAGTCATGAGACTGGTGTTGACTGGAATGTAATCTTTCTGCTGTTGGGCATGATGATTATTGTCGGAGTTATCCATAAAACAGGCCTCTTTGAATTCTTAGCAATTCGGGCTATTAAGAAATCCAAAGGTAATCCACGAGTAGCAATTGTTTATTTAATGATACTTACTGCCCTAGCATCCGCGATATTAGACAATGTAACTACAATTCTGCTTGCTGTACCTATGACTCTAATAGTCTGTAAATATTTAAATGTTTCACCAGTTCCATTTATTCTTTCGGAAGTATTTGTTTCTAATATTGGCGGGGCAGCTACCTTGGTGGGGGATCCGCCGAACATAATTATCGCTAGTCGAGCTAACTTAAGTTTTAACTCATTTCTAGTTCATATGGCGCCGATGGTGGTCGTTGCCCTATTGGTGATAATTCCACTTTTAGTAGCGCTCTTCCGGAAGGAATTAGTTAACACATCTGCGGACCGAGCAAAAGTTTTAGAGTTAGACGAGAGGTCCTTCATAAAAGATCAAGTTCTTCTAAAGAAGAGTTTGTTTGTTCTTGGACTTGTCGTTATTGCATTTGTTTTGCATACTGCAATTCATCTTGAACCAGCAGTAATTGCGCTCTTTGGCGCTGGGTTCTTAGTTGCTATCAGTCGTTTGAAGCCAAGAGATTATGTTGCTGATATTGAATGGAACACCCTTATTTTTTTTGCTGGCCTTTTCATCATGGTCGGAGCGCTGGTCAATGTTGGAGCGTTAGCTGAATTCGCTAACTTCTTGAAAGAACTTTTCGGTGGAGACACCCAACTTGCTGCAGTGTCTATCTTGGGAATTTCTGCAGTCTGGTCGGGCTTGATCGACAACATTCCATTCGTTGCCTCGATGAGCCCGGTTGTTTCGGAGCTAAGCGTGGGGCTAGTAGGACGGCAAGAGCATGTGCTTTGGTGGTCGCTAGCATTTGGGGCTGATTTCGGTGGCAATGCAACAATTATCGGGGCAAGTGCGAATGTTGTTGCAATTGGCTTGGCAGCAAAAGCTGGAATTAAAATTTCCTTCTGGAAATTCGCTAAATACGGAGTTTTAGTTACCGCAATAAGTGTTGCGATGGTCTATCCGTATTTACTTCTCTTCTATTTTTAGTGGTGTCCGCCTTCGAGCGCTTTTGCTTCGCTCTCGGTTGGTGCAGGAACTTGTTCAACATGTGCCTGACTAAATCTGGCACGAATCTTGCCCTTAATACCTTGTGGATTTAGAACTCCATTTGCATCAGTGGCAGGAAGAATAAGTGCTCTAGGTTGTTCGTGTTGTGTTAGGGTGAATTTTTGCGCCGGTGTTAGCTCTTCATGAATTTCGACGAATTCACCATGAGGAAGCATTACTAAACGGCCAGTTTCGCGGCCATGGAGAACTTTTTCACGATCGGCGCGTTGCAATGAGAGACAGATTCGTTTAGTAATAACAAAGACCAGTGGTGGAATAACAATTACACCAATTCTGCTAAACCACATAATCTGATTAATCGTGAGGTCAAAGCTGGTAGCGATAATGTCGTTACCACCATTTATCAAAGTAACCAAGACGAAAGACAATGACATCGCACCGATTGCAGTGCGGTTTGGATTATTTCGTGGTCGATCTAGTAAATGATGTTCCTCTTTGTCGCCAGTCATCCAAGATTCAATAAATGGATACAGCGCCATAAGTGTGAAAAGAATTCCAGGAATTATTAATCCGGGAATTAAAATATTCCAAGAAATTGTGTAACCAAAGATGTAACTCTCTATTGGGGGAGCCATTCGAACTAAACCATCGAGCCAACCCATATAAAAGTCGGGCTGCGAACCGGCAGAGATCTGCCCTGGGTTGTAGGGACCATAGAGCCAAATGGGGTTGATGGATGCGACTGCGCCGAGTAAGGCCGTTACACCGAAGACAATAAAGAAGAAACCGCCAGCTTTCGCCATATAAACCGGCATTAGCGGATAGCCAACAACATTTTTCTCAGTGCGACCTGGGCCTGGATATTGAGTGTGCTTCTGGTACCAAACCAACATTAAGTGGATTGTAATAAGCGCCAAGAACGCTCCCGGAAGCAATAGAACGTGAACCGTATAAATTCTAGGAATAAATGCTTCGCCAGGAAATGCACCACCGAATGCAAAGAACGCTAGATAAGAACCAACAACCGGGAGCGCTTGAATAATTGCTTCAGCAATTCGAATTCCGGTTCCGGAAAGTAGATCATCTGGAAGTGAGTAGCCAAGGAATCCTTCAACAATTCCGAGCGTTACAAGTCCAACACCAATTAACCAGTTCGCTTCACGAGGCTTACGGAACGCACCAGTAAAGAAGACGCGCATTAAGTGGGCAATCATTCCAGCCATGAAAAGTAGCGCGGCCCAGTGATGAATCTGGCGCATCAATAATCCACCGCGAACATCGAATGAGATATGCAGAGTTGAGGCATATGCAGCAGACATCTTTATATCTTGAAGTGGTTCGTAACTTCCTTCGTAAACAACTTCTCGCTGTGAAGGGTCAAACCAAAAAGTTAAGAATGTTCCGGATAGCAACAAGATAATGAAAGAGTAAAGAACAATCTCACCCAACATAAATGACCAGTGGTCTGGGAATACCTTAGTTAAATTCTTTCGTAGCCACTTTGCAGCGCCAGTGCGGTCATCTACATAACTGGCAACATTGCCGCCGATAAGTTCTGCTTTTTTCATGATGAGCGCTCCCAGTAGCTAGGTCCGACGGGTTCATTAAATGGTTGTTGTGCAACTAAGTAGCCTTCAGCATCAACTGTGATTGCAAGTTGTGGAAGTGGTCTTGCTGAAGGACCAAAGATAACTTTGGCGGCGCGAGTAACATCGAATGTTGATTGATGGCAAGGACATAGCAAGTGCTTAGTCTGTTGTTCATAGAGTGCAACAGCGCATCCCATATGTGAACAAATTTTCGAGAAGGCAATAATTCCGTCATGTGTCCAAGAGAGACGCTCTGGATTTAATTGAAATTCAGAAGGGCGCAGGCGGATTAACAGAACTGCATCTTTGGCGATGTCGTAAAGGTGGCGAACCTTTCCGGACTCTAACTCAGGGAGAACTTGAGCAACAGCGCCAACTTCTAAATCTTCTGGACGAATCGGTCTATCGCCGGGATCTGTTACTAAACGAGTTCCAGTTTTCCAAGAAGTTTTTTCAAGTTCTTTTCCTGGAAGCGGTCCTAGATCACGGAGCAAAACAATCGGAGTTAGAGCCGAAACACCAAGTGCTAAACCAAGTGTGCGCTTGATTAAAGAGCGACGCCCTAAGCCTGCTGCTCCTGCCTGTTCCTTAACAGTTCTGACAAAATCTTCGCGATCTTCATCAGGTGAACGAAATTCATGTCGCTCTGCAATTACTTCGGTATCTGGCATCAAATTTTTTGCCCAATGCGCCATACCAAGGCCGATAAACAAAAGTGAAAAGGCCATACCAAGACCGAGAAACAATTGGTGAGCGTTTGTGCTTCCCATTATTGGAAGGAAGAAAAATATGTCATCCTTGATAAAAATGTAAGCGTAAATTGCTAAGAAGGTTGAAAGAGCAGAAAGAACAAAGAGAATCGCAACTTGTCGTTCTGCGCGATCCGCGGCCTTTGGATCTACATCGGTTTTGCGGTGAACATGTTCTGGCAAACCTGGATCTTGAAACTTTTGAATTTCATTAGACATTTTTTACCTTATTTCGCCTTCATAGTGAGCCACACAGCGATGCCGATTAATAATCCAAGTCCTAGTGTCCAAACTAAAAGTCCTTCAGTAACTGGACCAACGCGACCAAGAGCAGCGCCTCCTAGGTTTGGCTCATTCTCTGCAGCTTTAACCCATTTAATAATTGAAAGCTTCTCTTGAGGTGTAATTGTTTTATCGCTGAAGACTGGCATTGATTGCGGACCAGTAATCATTGCTTCATAAATATATTTAGCATCCACTCCCATCAGAGTTGGTGCATATTTTCCTTGGGTGAGAGCGCCACCTTGTCCTGCAAAGTTGTGACACATCGCGCAGTTAGTGCGGAAAAGTTCGCCACCTTCAGCAGTGTTTCCATCTCGTTCATAAGTTAACTGAGCTTCATTAATAATGTCCGGGCCTGGTGCAAGAGAAGCAACATATGCGGCTAGCGCTGCAGTTTCTTCCTCGTTATAAATTGGTTGCTTTCGCATTGCCTGTTGGCTCATATCAGCCATTGGCATACGTCCAGTTCCAACTTGGAAATCTACGGATGCGGCTCCGACACCGATCAGAGCTGGTGCAATTCCGCCACCTTCTAAATTCAAACCGTGACATGTGGAACAACCGAAGTTATAAATTCGTTTGCCCTCTTCGATCAACGTTGATTTTGGTGTTGTCTCCATTTTGCTGGAGTTAGGCAGCGCGCTAGCGACTTGGAAAGTTGTTCCCATTGTTATCAGCGCAACGACCAGAAGTGCCGGACCCGCGAAACGATGACGACGGTAGCGGGAGAGCTTCTTGATTCTTGAATTCATTTTTTCCATTCTTTTAATTCACCTAGTCATTACTTAATCAAATAGATAGTTGCGAATAGCGCGATCCAAACTACGTCAACAAAGTGCCAATAGTATGAAACTACAATTGCAGTCTGTGCTTGTTTGTGTCCGAATTTTTGAGCGCGAAAAGTTCTAATCATCACGATTAAGAATGCAATCAAGCCACCAGTTACGTGCATTCCGTGGAAGCCGGTAGTCATATAGAAAACAGATCCGTAGGCATTGGAGGAGAGAGTCAAACTTTCCTGAACTAGATGCGCATATTCATAAACCTGGCCACCGATGAAAAATGCGCCCATTAAGAAAGTTAGTGCGAACCATTCACGCATTCCCCACTTGCTAAATTGAAATATCGAACCACTTCGCTTTGCTTGAAAACGTTCAGCAGCGAAAACACCAAATTGGCAAGTTACAGAAGATAGAACTAGAACGGTTGTATTTGCCGCAGCAAATGGAATAGCTAACAAGCCAGTTGATTCAAGCCAAATTTCTGGACCTTGAACTGCGCGAGTTGTGAAATACATTGCGAAGAGCGCTGCGAAGAACATCAACTCACTTGATAACCAGACGATAGTTCCGACCGCAACCATGTTGGGGCGATTTATCTTCTGTGAAGTAAGCGGCGCAGCGGCAGTTGTCATAGGAGGATTATTCCTGATTCTCGATAGAAATGAGATGTTTTCAGGCTGGGGCGGCACTCACTTCGGGTGAATCTCATCACGAAGTGGGTCAGTTGGAACTTCTTTGATCTCGGACTTTTTCGACCTTTTTGCTGGTTGATGATGGTTAGAATTCCCCTCATGACTTTAGGGAAAAATCTGACAATCGCTCTTTATTCCGACGACTCATCGGTCCGTTCTTCAGTGATAACCGCACTTGGGCGCAGAGTTTCCTCAGACCTTCCAGAACACAAGATTGTTGAATTCGCGACCGGCCCTGCCCTCCGGTTATATCTGGATTCCAAGCAGAAAGTAGATCTCTTTATTCTCGACGGTGAGGCAGTTCCTGAAGGCGGATTGGGCCTTGCCCGACAACTGAAAGATGAAGTATTTAATTGCCCACCGGTTCTAGTAATCACGGGGCGAATTCAAGATAACTGGCTAGCTGCCTGGTCAAAGGCCGATGATGCAATTCTTCATCCAATTGACCCTTTTACCTTGGCCTCAAAAGTGGCGGCACTTCTTCAAGATAAAACAATAATTAGCGCATAAATTTTTTAAACTCTGAAACTGAAAAAACTTTAAAACCAGCAAGCCTTTCAATCAATCTATGCAGGACTTCTACTGTCGTTTTCACATCATCTAGCGCCCTGTGATTTGGTAGCGCTTGGGTGTCAAAAAATTGTGAAAGTGTGCCAAGTTTGTAATTCAAAATCTCGGAGCGATCAATTACTCGTCTTGCTAATTTAACGGTATCGATCACTTCATACTTGGGCCATTCGAGCGCAAGAGATGTTGCTGCCGCCTTTAGAAAACCAATATCAAATGGCGCATTGTGAGCCACTAAATGGATATCTTCGTGCCGTTCTATGAACTTTATAAAGTCCGGAAATGCCTCATCAATTAGGGGAGCATCAACCAGCATTTCGTCGGTGATTCCGGTCAGATCAATTATGTATTCAGGCAACGGAACTTGGGGATTTACGAAGGTTGAAAACTCTCCTAGGACTTCGCCACCTCGAACAGCTATCGCACCGATTTCTGTGATGCCGCATCCTTGTTGAGGTGAAGCGCCCGTTGTTTCTAAATCCAAAACGATAAATGTTAATTGGGCCAATGTCTTTTGGTTTTGAGCCTTCAAATCAAAGGCCGATCATTAATCATAGAAACAATCATAAGAACTGGCACTGACATCTAGCGGTTTGCCTTCAGGCCAGCAACGGCTTGAATTGCAATCAAGCAAACAATCAAATATGTGGCC
>CAXNFK010000050.1:0-8303 GCA_964201775.1 Candidatus Nanopelagicaceae bacterium | reverse complement strand
CAGGACCAATTGTCGGTGTTATCGCACAACTTGGCGGACAAACCCCACTGGGCTTGGCTCGAGGATTGCAAGAGGCCGGGGTTAAGATTTTAGGAACATCTCCCGATGCTATTGATCTTGCGGAAGATCGTGGACAGTTTGGCGAATTGCTAAGAGTAAATTCTTTAGATGCGCCAACTTTCGGAATGGCAAAGACCTTCGAAGATGCGCTCAAGATTGCGCATGATATTTCTTATCCAGTATTAGTTCGCCCTTCCTTTGTTCTTGGTGGACGGGGTATGGAAATTGTTTATGATGATGAATCACTTTCGGAGTTTATAAAGAAGGCTACGGAGATAACCCCAAACCATCCGGTCTTGATTGATAAATTCTTAGATGATGCAATTGAGATTGATGTCGATGCGCTATTTGATGGCGAAGAACTTTATCTAGCTGGCGTGATGGAACACATTGAAGAAGCAGGAGTTCATTCGGGGGACTCAGCCTGCGTTCTTCCAAGTTTTTCGATTGGCTCAACGTTACAAGAGGAAATCCGCTTTGCAACTGAAAAATTGGCGCGTGGAATTGGCGTACGAGGATTAATCAATATTCAATACGCAGTTGTCAATAATGCATCTATTTCGGAAAAACTTTATGTACTTGAGGCGAATCCGCGAGCATCTCGAACAGTTCCATTCGTAAGTAAGGCCACCGGAAATCCACTTGCAAAATGTGCCGCGCTAATTTCGACTGGAATCAAGATTTCAGAGCTACGCGCAATGGGTTTGCTGCCAAATTCTGGAGATGGTGTCGCTAAGGGAATTTCGGTAAAAGAAGCAGTGCTTCCTTGGAATAGATTTCGTAGGAATGATGGAACTGGCGTCGACTCTATTCTCGGACCAGAAATGCGTTCAACTGGTGAAGTTATGGGAATCGCAAAAACATTTGGCGAGGCGTATGCAAAGAGTCAGACCGCAGCATTTGGAGCACTTCCGCTGTCAGGCTCGGTATTTCTCTCGCTTTCTACCCGTGACAAAGAAGCAGCGCTGTATCCAGCAAAAGTTTTAACTGATCTAGGTTTCAAAATTTACACAACGCAAGGAACCCATGATTTTCTGCAAGCAAATGGTCTGGCATCTGAATGCGTACGCAAGCATTCACAAGGTCGTGGCCCGTCAGGAGAATTCACTGCTGTTGATTTAATTACCGAAGGCGTTGTAGGCCTTGTTATCAATACGCCTCTTGGAAGAGGAACCCGAATGGATGGTTGGATGATTCGAACCGCTGCCATTCAAAGGGGTGTTCCATGCATCACGACAATTGCTGGGTTCAAAGCAGCTGTTGCTGGAATATCGGATCTGCAAGGAAAGAGTTTTAGCATTCAATCAATCCAAGAATGGTTGGCGATTGTTGAATGAAGAGTATAAATAGCAGCGCAAAACATATTATGTCTGAACTTGTAAGTAATAAAAAAGTTGGTGCTTATAACCACATGGTCCTCGCTGTGGGTGAAATTGTTAATTCTGCAAAGCCCGGTAATTTCGTTGCGATTGCAGTTGGCGGTGAAAGCAGTCAATTAGTTCTTCGCAGAGCGTTTGCGATATATCGGACTTTCGATCGTGGCGCTTCTGGTGGTCTACTCGAGATTGTTGTAGCTCCGCATGGCGCTGGAAGTATTTGGCTAACAAACCAAGTTCCTGGGACAAAAATAGATTTGATTGCACCATTGGGCAACGCCTTTGGCATACCAACCGAACCAGTACGTGCCCTGTTAGTTGGCGGTGGTTATGGAAGTGCGCCGCTTTTTGGACTCTCTGAAGTGCTTAAGAATCGTGGTTGCAGAGTAGACATGGTTCTAGGCGCGAGCACCGCGATGAAAATTTACGCACCGCTAGATGGCAAGCGTTCAGTAAGTAGCCTCACTATAACTACGGAAGATGGCTCCACTGGAACAGCGGGCAAAGTGACAGATGTGCTTCCAGAAATTATTGCAGCTAGTCAAGTAGATATTATTTATTCTTGTGGTCCGATGGGCATGTTAGAAGCAATAAACAAAATAGCGGCTGACCTCAATATTGTTCATCAGTGTTCGATTGAAGAATCTATGGCGTGCGGAATTGGCGTCTGCATGACCTGCGTGCTTCCAATTAAGGGCGAGGATGGCGTTATTCGTATGTTGCGCTCGTGCATCGACGGTCCAGTTGTAGATGGCGAAACGGTTATCTGGGATTCGAAGCGCACAATTCCCGAGGGAACTTGGGGTTCGAATTAATGTTTAATTATCGAACCAATTTAGGACAAGCAGAATTTGAAAATCCTATATTCACAGCCAGTGGCTGCGCAGGTTCAGGCAAAGAGCTCAGCCAATTCTTTAATTTAACTGAACTTGGTGCAGTTGTTACCAAATCAATAATGCTCAAACCCAGATCAGGCCGTGCGACTCCGCGAATGGCCGAGACGCCTAGCGGCATGCTTAATTCAATTGGGTTGCAAGGACCAGGTATCGATCAATTTCTTGAAGTAGATATTCCTTGGTTACGCGAACAAGGCGCAACAATCGTTGTAAGCATCGCAGGGGAGAGCGCCGAAGATTACGCAGTTCTAGCTCGCAAACTTCGAGCAGTTCCAGGATTAGCTGCGCTTGAAGTAAATATATCCTGTCCAAATGTGGAGAACAGAGGACAAGTTTTTGCTTGCCATCCCGCAAGTGCACGTGCTGCCATTGAGGCCGTTCGCAGGAATATCGGAGGCGAGCTTCCAATAATTGCAAAGCTAACTCCAGATGTAACAAGCATTGTTGAAATTGCTCAGGAAGTTGTGGCCGCAGGAGCAGATGCTATTGCACTGATTAACACAGTTTTAGGAATGGTTATAGATACAAACACGATGCGACCAAAATTGGCTGGCAAAACTGGTGGTCTTTCGGGCCCAGCGATTCGACCAATCGCGGTGCGTGCTATTTACCAAGTTCACGAAGCAATGCCCCAGGTTAAAATTCTAGGTATGGGTGGAGTTTCATCGGGGCGAGATGCATTTGAATTAATTCTGGCCGGTGCGTCCGCAGTCTCTGTTGGAACTGCTACGTTCGGTAATCCAACCGCGGTAATCAAGATCAAAGAGGAACTTAAAAAAGAATTAATCGATCATGGTTTCGACTCTCTGCGGGAGGCTATCGGTTATGCCCACCGTAGTGAAGGGAACTTGAAATAATGAAGTCACCAATAATTTTAGCTTTGGATACCAATGATTTGGATACTGCGAAGAGTTGGATTGAAGCGACTAATGGCTCGGTAGAGATTTATAAGGTCGGCTTAGAGTTTTATTTACGATTTGGTGCACAAGGTTTACGAGAGCTATCTAGCGCTGGTAGTTTTTCCATTTTTCTGGATTTAAAATTGCACGATATTCCAAATACAGTCTCTGCAGCAGTCTCTTCGGTTGCAGATCTTGCGCCTAGATTTCTAACCATTCATGCAAGTGGTGGCGCGGCGATGATTAAGGCGGCAAGTGAGGCAGCAAAGGAAATTTCAATTACGGCCGTAACTATTCTGACCTCGCTCTCAGATCAAGATTTATTGGAGATTGGATATTCCCAAGAAGCTAAGGCAGCTGCGATTAATTTGGCAAAGTTGGCGACCAGGAATGGCGCTCGTTCAATTGTTTGTTCGCCATTCGAAGCAAGCGAAATTCGTGAAGCAGTAGCGCCAGAGGTTCAAATTATTACACCAGGCGTTCGCCCAGCCGGATCAGAACTTGGTGATCAAAAAAGAGTTATGACGCCTTTGGAGGCGTTGACGGCAGGAGCCAACTACATCGTGATTGGCAGACCAATAACTGATCTGGCGCAGAAATCACTTCAGGATATGAAAGACGGCGCCGCGAAGATACTTGATAGTTTGAAATAAAAGGAATTAATTAATGGCAACAATACCTCCGTACCTCACGCCCGAAGCTCGGGCTGCGGCCGGGGCGAAAGCCGTGACTGCAAGACGCGAGAGAGCAGCGGTCAAAGCAGCGCTTAGCGAAGGAACTATCGGAATCTTTGAAGTAATTAATGATGGCCGTGAGTCAATTCAAAGAATGCGTGTTAGCGAATTGTTGGATGCTGCGCCGGGAGTAGGCCCCCGAAGAACTTACACTCTTATGAATAAGGCAGGGATCTCTGAGACCCGTAGAATTGGGGGACTAGGTTCTCATCAATTGCAAAAATTACGAAGTGAGATGATTTTGAATAAAGTGCCTGTAAATCCAGGAGCTTTAATTGTCATGTCGGGCCCTGGTGGCGTTGGTAAAAGCACGATTACTTCTTATCTCAGAAACCATCCAGCAATTTGGGTGAGCGTTTCAGTAACAACTCGCGAGCCGAGAGAGAATGAGAAAGATGGGCACGATTACCATTTTGTTACTGAGGAAAAATTTGATCAACTAATTGCGCAGAATAATTTATTAGAATGGGCAGAATTTGCTGGGGCTAGATACGGCACGCCACGTGATGCTGTTGCTAAGGCATTGGATTTAGGAAAGCATGTTTTGTTAGAGATTGAAATTGCTGGTGCGAGGCAGATTCGTAAGGCTGATCCAAAAGCACTTCTCGTCTTCATTTCCCCGCCATCATGGGAGGAATTAGTTGATCGGCTTACTTCAAGAGGCACCGATTCGCCAGAACGGCGAGCTGCCCGGCTAGCGCTGGCAGAGGAGGAGATGGCTTGTGTTCATGAGTTCGATGAGGTGCTCGTAAATCATCAGGTCGAGGAAGTGGCCGCAGCACTGCTATCCTTAGCGACTTATAGAAGTAAAGAGACACTGAAGTAGAGGAAAAAATATGACAACCATGGATGGCATCACTAACCCACCAATCGATCAACTTTTGGATGCGGCTGGTTCGAAATACAGTTTGGTTCTCTACGCAGCAAAGCGTGCTCGTCAAATTAATGCTTATTACTCTCAACTTGGCGAAGGTCTGCTGGAATATGTGGGACCACTTGTTGAAACCTATGTTCATGAGAAGCCACTTTCAATCGCACTTCGTGAAATCAACGAAGGATTGTTAACAATTGAGAACTTGGAGCCGGTTGCTCCTGAAGTAAGCGCTGCTGAATAACTTTCTCGCGTCTTAGATGCAATCAAGATAAAAAATGACACTCCTGGGTAGGGAATTAATCCTCGGAGTTGGTGGTGGTATTTCTGCCTATAAGTCCGCTGACCTTCTTCGTAGATTGCAGGATGTTGGTTTCGGAGTAAGTGTTATCCCAACTCGGGCGAGTTTAAATTTTGTAGGTTCCGCAACATGGGAAGCATTATCTGGTCGGCCAGTTAATCAGAATCTCTGGGAGAACGTCCACGAAGTTCCGCATATAAAGCGAGCTCGCGAAGCAAATCTGATTCTAATTGCGCCAGCCACAGCCGATCTCATCGCGAAAATTTCGGGTGGAATAGCCGATGACTTGCTAACAAATGTAGTGAGCGCTGCAAGTTGTCCGATAGTTCTAGTTCCAGCAATGCATCCTGAAATGTGGCTTAGTGCTGCAAATCAAGAGAACGTGGCCACTCTTAGATCGCGTGGTGTTCTAGTAATCGAACCAGATGAAGGGCGCATGACTGGGGATGATTTTGGTGTTGGTCGGTATCCAGAAGTTTCACGAATTATTTCCGAGGTTTCTAGTTTTGCGGAGATCAAATCAGATTTACTTGGTAAGAAAGTTTTGATAACTGCAGGTGGCACTCGGGAAGCGATCGATCCAGTTCGTTACATCGGGAATCACTCAAGTGGCAAACAGGGTTATGCGGTTGCGGTAGCTGCTCGAAATCGTGGTGCACAAGTTGTTTTAATCTCTGCTAATTCGTCACTGCAAGATCCACCTGGCGTTGAAGTTATCAAAGTTTCTTCAGCTAGTCAGATGCAAGAAGCTCTAACAAAATAATTTGATGATAGCCAAATCCTTGTAATGGCTGCTGCGGTAGCCGATGCCCGCCCACTTTCGTCATCACAGGAGAAGATAAAAAAAGGCAATTTTGCGAATATTGAACTCCAACTCAATCCCGATTTACTTAAGGAACTTGGAGCGAACCGCGGAAAGAATCAGGTTTTGGTTGCCTTCGCAGCAGAGACCGAATCAATTGGCAATGCCACAATCGAAGCTGCTAAAACGAAGATGCATAATAAAGGTGCCGACTTAATATTTCTTAATGATGTAAGCAATGGCGCAATCTTTGGTGAAGATGAGACTTCAGGAATTTTGATAGACAGTGATGGCACATCAGTTGAATTCAAGTTGCAGAGCAAGGACACGCTAGCCGACCTAATACTTGATAGCGCACTAGATAAGTTAGGAATAAGTTAAGGTAACCCAATGACAAAACGCCTATTTACTTCAGAGTCCGTTACAGAAGGCCATCCAGATAAGATGGCAGATCAAATTTCGGATGCAATTCTGGATTCACTTCTGTCCCAAGATGCCAAGAGTCGCGTTGCCGTTGAAACACTTATAACAACAGGGCAAGTCCATGTTGCTGGTGAAGTTACAACCAACGGTTATGCCGATGTGATGACCATAGTTCGAGATACCGTTTTAAATATCGGTTACGACTCATCAGACAAAGGTTTTGATGGAAATTCTTGTGGAGTTTCCCTTTCAATTGGTCAACAATCCAGCGATATTGCGCAGGGCGTTGACTCAGCATTTGAAAAACGTATTTCATCTTCCGCTGACCCACTGGACCTACAAGGTGCTGGTGATCAAGGTTTGATGTTCGGTTATGCCTGCGATGACACTCCAGAATTAATGCCACTACCAATTTCATTAGCTCACAGACTGGCTTTGCAACTCTCTTCGGTGCGCAAATCTGGAGCGGTAGATTATCTGCGACCTGATGGAAAAACTCAGGTAACGATCGAGTATGACGGCGATAAGGCTGTCGCGCTAAACACAATTGTCATATCAACGCAGCATTCACCAAGTGTGGATCTGGAGAAAGTTTTATCACCTGATTTAAAGAAACTGGTTATTGATCCGATAATCGGAAACCTAAAGATTGATACATCGGATGTTCGAATCCTAATTAACCCTACTGGTCGCTTCGTCATTGGCGGTCCAATGGGCGATGCTGGTTTAACCGGACGTAAAATTATTGTTGATACTTATGGCGGAATGGCCCGTCATGGTGGCGGTGCTTTCTCTGGAAAAGATCCATCAAAAGTTGACCGGAGCGCTGCATACGCAATGCGTTGGATTGCAAAGAACGTTGTAGCCGCTGGTTTAGCAACACGCTGTGAAGTTCAAGTTGCGTACGCAATTGGCAAAGCTCAACCAGTTGGTCTCTTCATTGAAACTTTTGGAACCGAGAAAGTCGCACCAAATAAAATCGTTGATGCTGTTATGGGAACTTTTGATCTACGCCCAGCGGCAATCATTCGTGATTTGAATCTACTTCGTCCAATCTATTCTGCAACAGCTTCGTATGGTCACTTTGGTCGCGAACTTCCTGACTTCACTTGGGAGAAGACGGATCGGGCTGCGGCACTTAAAGAAGCAGCGTCCAGGTAAATCTAGGTGGCTGAAGTAAAGCCACTGCGTTTAAAAGCGCAACGGGTAGCAAAAAAAGTTGCCATTGCGACAGAAAATCCCGTTGCTCAGATCTGTGTTGATACTGGAATTTTTCATCTTCCCGACTTATATGATTATTTAGTTCCCGCGGATTTGCATGAATTGGTTGTTCCCGGAGTTTTTGTAAAAGTTCCTTTTGGCCCGAGTGAAGTTATGGGTTATGTGCAAGACCGGAAGCCTTCGGAGTTAGACCCTGCGAAGCTGAAAGCCATCAGTAAAATAATTTCACCGATACCTCTTCTAACCGAGGAATTAATTGAGATAGTAGCGCTGACTTGTGAGCGCTATGCATGCAAGCCCTGGGATGTAATTCGTAGCGCGATTCCATCACGTGTAGCTGCCTGCGAGAAGTTATATGAAGGCAAATCGTTACCTGAGAACTCGAAGCCAGCAAGCAAATTAGAACACCTCGTTACAATTTCCAAAAGCGTCGAGAGTTTTCCAACACTTATTCGCAACATTGTCCGAGAGCTAAAGTCGGGGCAACAATTATTGGTGATTGTCCCGGACGAACGAGACCTGAAACAACTTCTGCTATCCGATCTAGGTGTCGAACCAGTCATCATGTCATCAGACAGTTCAAAGTCAGATCGGTATGAAAATTATCTCAGGATTCGATTTGAAAACTCTAAACTTATAATTGGTAATCGCAGCGCTATTTTCACACCATTAGCTACTAATTCAACGATCATGATTTACAACGATGGCGATGAATCGCTT
>CAXNFK010000049.1:0-8450 GCA_964201775.1 Candidatus Nanopelagicaceae bacterium | reverse complement strand
TGGAAGCTTGGTCTAAAGGCGCTCGCGGTTTATCGCGACAACTGTAAGGTCGGTCAACCACTTTCTGATTCAAAGGGTGCACCAACAGATGCTGTTGCAGATGCAATCCACCCAACTGCTACACGTAAGCGTCTACCTAAGTCTCGTCCATCAATCACAACATCATTTATGGTTGGCGGCGCCGAGGGTTACATGACAGCTGGTGCATATGCAGATGGCGCGCTTGGTGAAGTATTCCTAAAGCTTGGCAAGCAAGGTTCAACACTTGCCGGTGTAATGGATGCCTTCTCAATTGCAGTATCAATCGGTTTGCAATACGGAGTTCCACTAGAAACTTTCGTAGAGAAGTTCACTAACCTGCGCTTCGAACCAGCCGGCATGACAGATGATGCAGATATCCGCATGGCGCAATCCATGATGGATTACATCTTCCGTCGCTTGGCACTTGATTACTTACCATTTGAATCACGTAGCGCGATGGGTCTTTACACATCATCAGAACGCCAACGTGCACTAGATACTGGTGAATACACCGCAGATCCTTCAGCGATTAAAGAGATCGTTGCAGCTGCTGCGCAATCAGCATCTTTCAAGCCAGTTGCAAAAGCACCTGTGCAAGTAAAGATTGAAAGTGCGCCATCGAACCAAGAAGTCGGTTCTTCAATGGAACTCTTCGAAAAGATGAGCGGCGTTAAATCAGATGCACCTCTCTGCATGACTTGCGGAGTAAAGATGCGTATGGCTGGTTCATGCTTCGTCTGCGAAGGTTGTGGCAACACTTCAGGTTGTTCATAATACGGAATACTTTTACTGATTAGAGCGAGCCTCGTGTGAGAATTCACCCGGGGCTCGCTCTCATTTGCGGGCTAATTGTTGACGAGAATCAGCAGCGAACAATTAGGCTCTTGCCTAATCAGGAGGGTCAACGATGACTACTTTTATTCACCCGTTCACATTTGGTGATCGGACGCAATCAGATCTGCTTGGCGGAAAAGGTGCAAACCTTGCTGAGATGGTGAAGATTGGTTTACCAGTTCCTCCTGGATTCACAATTACTACTGAGGCTTGTCGCGAATTTTTATTGAGTGGAACAATTCCAGAAACTCTGACTGCGCAATTAGAAAAAGCGTTAGCAAATTTAGAGAAAGAACTCGGTAAAGAGTTTGGTAATCCAGCAAAACCACTTTTAGTTTCAGTTCGTTCTGGTGCAAAGTTTTCAATGCCCGGAATGATGGAGACCGTTTTAAATGTTGGAATGACGCCGGAAGTTGCGCAAGCAATGGGCGAACAATCAGGTAATCCAAAATTCGCTTGGGATTGTTACCGCCGCTTTGTAGATATGTATGGCCGAATAGTTTGTGATGTTCCAAATGAAGAATTCCACAAAATTGCTGCACGAGTCTTGGCACAATTCAAAGCAAAATCAATTGCAGATTTAGATGTCGATGGCCTTAAAGCGCTGACCGAGGGTTATATAAAAGAAACCGAAGCGGTTACTGGTGAAGATTTTCCAACTGATCCGCGCGAACATTTAGCGAAATCAGTTGAAGCAGTTTTTCATTCTTGGAACTCAGAACGCGCCCAGTTGTATAGACAACGTGAGCGAATCCCATCTGATTTAGGAACTGCAGTAAATGTGCAATCAATGGTCTTTGGAAATCTTGATGACCAATCCGGAACCGGAGTTGCATTCACAAGAGACCCAGCCACTGGTGAGAGTGGAAGTTATGGCGATTATTTAGTTCGTGCCCAAGGCGAGGATGTTGTTGCGGGTATCAGAAACACCATGTCTCTGGCTGATTTGGCCACTGAAATCCCACGCATTGCAACCGAGCTTGATGATGTTATGGCCAAACTTGAGAAGCATTATCGCGATCTCTGCGACATCGAATTCACGGTAGAAAATGGCAAGCTCTGGATTTTGCAGACCCGCGTTGGAAAGCGAACCGCTGAAGCAGCATTTCGAATTGCAGTGCAGTTAGTAGAAGAAGGAAAGATAACAATTGATGAAGCGTTAGTGCGAGTTAGCGGAGAACAACTTGTTCAACTTATGTTTCCGCAATTTGATCTGCGTGGCGCCGTAAATGAGATTGCACGTGGAATTCCAGCATCTCCAGGAGCGGCAGTTGGTGAAGTGGTATTTGATTCCAAGAAGGCATATGAGGCATCAAAGAGTGGGCGCAAAGTTATTCTGGTACGACGCGAGACCAGCCCAGATGATTTAGGTGGAATGGTTGCAGCCCAAGGAATTTTGACTAGTCGCGGTGGTAAAACTTCACACGCAGCAGTTGTTGCAAGAGGTATGGGAAAGACTGCGGTTTGCGGAACTGAAAGCATTACTGTCGATGAAGCCGGTGGTTTTTTCACAGTTGCTGGCAAGAGCGTTTATGCCGGTGAAGTTATCTCAATTGATGGCTCAACTGGCGCAGTTTATTTAGGCGAACTTCCAGTTATTGCGTCACCTGTAACAACTTATCTTGAAGGGTTACTTGATTCCAAGAGTGATGAAGCATCTGCTGTTGTTAAGGCCGTTGATCAATTATTAACTCATGCCGATTCAATTCGCAGATTACAAGTTCGCGCAAATGCCGATACCCCAGAAGATGCAATTAAGGCGCGCATCTTGGGCGGTGAAGGTGTTGGTTTATGTCGTACCGAACATATGTTTTTGGGACCTCGTCGCTCATACGTAGAACGTTTGGTCTTGGCGGAGAACGAAGATGTTCAGCGCGGAGTTATTGGCGAGATGGAAGTTTTGCAACGCGCAGATTTCGTGGGAATTATGATGGCTATGTCTGGCTTGCCAGTAACAGTTCGCTTACTTGATCCACCACTACACGAATTCCTGCCACCCCTTGCCGAATTGATGGCACATATGGCACGGGCCGAAGCGTTAAATGAAGAGATACCAGCACGGGATATTGCAGTGTTTGCTGCAGTAAAGCGGATGCACGAATCAAATCCAATGCTCGGACTTCGTGGAGTTCGACTCGGTATTTTGATTCCAGAACTTTATAAGATGCAGGTGCGCGCACTTGTACATGCGTTATTAGAAGTTAGAAAACTTGGCCATGATCCAAAGCCAGAAGTAATGATTCCACTTGTTGCAACTCAACGCGAACTTCTTTATCTACGTGAAACTTTAGAAGTAGAAATCAAGAGAACATTTAAGGGCACCGGCCAGAGCGAAGAAATTCCAATCGGCACCATGATTGAAACTCCGCGCGCTGCAATCACTGCCGAACGTTTAGGTGTTTATGCCGATTTCTTCTCCTTTGGAACCAATGATTTAACGCAATTAACTTGGGCTTTTAGTCGCGACGATGTGGAATCTTCATTCCTGCCAAGATATTTGGATCTAGAACTTGTGCCATTTAATCCCTTCGAATCACTTGATCAGGCAGGAGTTGGAATCTTGGTGAAAACTGCGACCGATCAAGCTCGCTCCATTCGTCCTGATTTCAAGTTAGGCGTTTGTGGTGAACACGGTGGCGACCCTTCAAGTATTCATTTCTTCGACAGAATTGGTTTGGATTATGTTTCTTGCTCACCATTTAGAGTGCCAGTTGCTAGATTGGAATCTGGTCGGGCAGTAGCGCTAAAAATTAACAAGGAGAGTTCAACTCAGTGACCCAAGTTCCAGATCGCAACTTAGCGTTAGAGCTAATTCGCGTTACTGAAACCGCTGCACTTGCTGCAGCACCTTGGATTGGTCGCGGTGATAAAGATGGGGCTGATGGCGCCGCAGTAAAGGCGATGCGTTCACTTATTAATACCGTGGATATGGCCGGTGTTGTTGTGATTGGTGAAGGCGAAAAAGATAATGCACCAATGCTGCATGATGGTGAAGAAGTTGGAAATGGCCTTGGTCCAAAGTGCGATGTTGCAGTAGATCCAATTGATGGAACGTCGCTAACTGCAAATGGCTCTAACGGCGCTATCAGCGTTATTTCAATCGCACCACGTGGAACTATGTTCGACCCTTCAGGTGTTTTTTATATGAACAAAATAGTTACGGGCCCAGAAGCGGCAGATAAAATTGATATCAATGCGCCGGTGAAAGCCAATTTGCAAGCAGTCGCAAAAGCGAAGAATCGCAGCATTAGCGATTTAACTGTTGTTGTTTTAAATCGGCCACGACATGACCAACTTGTTAAAGAAATTCGGGACGCTGGTGCCCGGGTTAAATTTATTCAGGATGGCGATGTTGCTGCTGCAATCGAAGCAGCTCGTCCAAATACTTCGGTTGATTTATTGATGGGAATTGGTGGCACGCCTGAAGGTGTAATTACTGCTGCAGCAATGATTTGTTTAGGGGGAGTAATTCAAGGCCTCTTGCGTCCGAAAGATGACTCTGAAAAAGAGAGTGCGATTGCCGCGGGATATAAGTTGGATCAGGTTTACACAACAAAAGATTTAGTTAATTCCGATGATGTATTTATGGCCGCAACTGGAATCACTGATGGTGAATTGCTGAAGGGCGTTAAATACTCCGAATTCGGTGCAGTAAGCCAATCACTTGTTATGCGTGGAAAATCTCGCACCGTTCGCTTTGTGGAAACCGAGCATCATCTCAAATAACGTCAGACTTGGGCGATAAGGTTCGCTTGTGATTAGCAAATGATTGAGAAGATGCGCAAAGCCCTAGATGCGGCTGTTGAAGCAATCGGTGGGCAACCTCGCGAAGGTCAGATCGAAATGGCTGAAGCGGTTGCAAATGCACTCTCGAATCGACATCACTTATTAGTTCAAGCCGGCACCGGCACCGGAAAATCACTTGCCTATTTAGTTCCGGCACTTGTTCACGGGAAAAAAGTATTAGTAGCAACAGCAACCCTTGCTCTGCAACGCCAATTAGTTGAACGCGATTTACCAAGAATTAAAGGCGCACTCGAAAAAGAATTAGGCCGTGAATTAACGTTTGCAGTTTATAAAGGCGTTGGCAACTATTTATGTCTCCAGAAAATGAATAGTGCAGGAGCAGATCCTGACGGTGAAGTTTTATTAGAAATTGGCACACTTGAAAAAGATGCAAAAAGATTACGGGCCTGGGCCGAAACACCTGGGGTATCTGGCGATCGTGATGATGCACCTGATGTTGACCGCCGCGTTTGGTATGCAAATTCAGTTTCGGGACGCGAATGCATCGGCAAAGATGATTGCGCATATGGTTCACAATGTTTCGCGGTAAATGCTAAGGCAAAAGCCCAGACCGCTGATGTCGTCGTAACAAATCACACGCTACTTGCAATTGAGATTGTGGATTCCCATCCGATTTTGCCGGAACGCGATGCAGTAATTCTCGATGAAGCGCATGAATTTATGGATCGCACAACGCAGGCAGTCACTGAAGAGTTAACTGCGGCAAGAGTTGAACGCGCAGCAAAGATGGCGAAGAAACATTTGCCGGGTAAAGCTTCGGATGCTTTTGCGAAAGCCGCAGATAATTTTGCCGAGGCCCTTACTGATTTCGCTGCCGATGTTCGAAACGATCCAACAAAAGCTGGGCGTTTGCCAGAACTACCTGCGCAATTAGAAGCGCCAATTCGAAAAGTTAAGGAAGCATCTGCAGCGGTGGTTGCACTAATCAATGCTGATTCTGATGTTATAGATCCAGATTCGATGGCAGAGCGCGCGCGAGTTAAAGGTGCGACAAACGAAGTTCAACAAACTGCGACCAAGATGTTAAAACCAAGTGGCCATCAAGGTATGTGGTTTGAGCCAACTTATTCCACACTTTATTTAGCACCGCTCTCTGTTTCACAAGTACTGCGAGCAAATCTATTGACTGAAACCCCAGTTATCGCAACAAGTGCAACGCTCTCAGTTGGTAAGTCATTTGATTCAATCGCGAAATCAATCGGCTTTGTTGTTGGCGGATCAGATGATGAAGATTCGGAAGATGAATTTGAAGCTGGCGAAATCGATCCAGCGAATGTGCAGATGTTGGATGTTGGTTCGCCCTTTGATTTCGCTAAGCAAGGTGCGCTTTATCTGCCGAAACATATCCCAGAACCTGGCCGTGATGGTCCAAGTAAAGAGGCACTTACCGAACTTGCTGAATTAATTGATGCTGCCGGTGGCCGCACCCTTGCACTCTTCTCATCTTGGCGTGGAGTTGAGATGGCAGATGAATATTTACGCAAAGTCTTAGCCGAATTAGAAATTCCAATCATCACACAGAAGCGCGGTGATAGCGTCGGAACTCTGGTCGAACGATTTGCAAAAGATCCAAAATCTATTCTGCTTGGAACAATTTCACTCTGGCAGGGCATCGACGTCCCTGGCCCATCTTGCACACTTGTTGCAATTGATCGAATTCCATTCCCAAGACCTGATGAACCAGTTATGAGTGCGCGTGCTGCTGAAGCAGATGCTGCCGGTGGAAGTGGTTTCATGCAAGTTTCATTGCCACGTGCAGCGCTCTTGTTAGCGCAAGGAACTGGACGCTTAATTAGATCAATCGATGATCGCGGCGTTGTTGCAATCTTGGATTCGCGAATTGTGACAAAACGATATGGCTCAGTTCTGTTGAATTCCATGCCACCTTTTTGGCGCACAAGTGATGGTGAAGTAATTCGAGAATCTTTGAAGCGGTTAAATAAAGATTATCTCGAGGCGGGCAAGTAATACCGGCCAAGTTTTAGCAAAGCTGGGATGCAAGTTTTTAGTAACAACATCTTCAAAGGCAACCCATTCGACCTGAAGTGATTCATCATTCTGTTCATGCGCAATTAAATCTTTATGGGCCTTTGAAATAACGGTGTCATAAGACCAGCCATCATGTTGATCAATATAAATTTCAATTGGGTCAACCAGATTTGTAACAATTCCAATTTCTTCATGTGCTTCACGAAGCGCGGCTTCGGTTGGTGTTTCATGAGAATCACGAGCACCCCCAGGAATACCCCAAGTGTCTCCATTGTGCACCCAAGGTGCACGGTGTTGCATCAAGATTGTTCGATCGCGTACCAGCATCAAACCGGCCGCACCATTTAAACCCCAATGGCGATTGCCACAGGCACATTCGACCCAACCGTCACCATCTCTATGTGCCACGCCTCTAGATTTACACAGTCCTGCACTTTCCACAATTTAAAAATACCAAATCCGTGACTAAATTCCTTAGTTCTATCTTTCGCAGGTGCCTCTTCCTAAAGTACTTATCGTTCTGCTGCTTCTACTCTCAGTTAATCCAGCAGTAGCAGCGCCAAATTGCAATACCAAAGTCTGCGTAAAGGTTTATACCGATCCAAAAACTGGAAAGTTAATTATCACGGCCAACCGCAACGGAAGTAGTTCAACGCCAAAACCTGCTCCCACCAGAACTTGGAAACCGCGCCCATATACCCCAAAACCAACTGTGACAGTGAAGCCAACACCAAAACCAACAACTATTGTCACTAAGAAATACACGCCAAAGCCAGTTGTAAAACTCTCGCTATCAGATCAATTAGCTCAGCTAATTCCGATGAAAGATATTTACCACCAACCCACAGCAAACGCGCTAGTTCAAGCTCCAGTTAATTTCTGGACTACAACACCACCAACTTTCAAAACATCAGTCGTGATGTTAGGAGTTCCCATAACGGTGTATTTATCGCCAACTTATCTCTGGGATTTTGGAGATGGCACAAGGCTTTCTACTGTCTCGAGGGGAGCAGCATTCCCAAATCAAAGCATCACTCACACCTATAGCCGTGCTGGAAGTTATATGGCTTCACTACGAATCACTTGGGGTGGCAGTTGGAAAGCATCAGGTACGACAAGTGCAGTAACTGGGGGCGCAATAGTTCAGAACTTATATACCGAAGTCCGAGTTAGTAGCGCACCTTCAAAATATTTAAATTAACAACTATCAACCCAAAAAGAATGGAAAATAATGAATGAAGTTATGGATATCGAATTAAACGAATTAGTTTCACTTGTTTCAGAGATTGATTATGAACAGGGCGATTTTCAAATGTTTCAGCGAGCTGGGGCTCTGGCCTTTAACGATTTGGTTGAAGAATTCACACGTACCGGAACTTGTAAGAATAAAGCGCTGCTGGCTTTAGTTTTTGTGCGATTGGCTGACTTGCAAGTTCGGGATTATGCAATGGGATTTACTACCACCGAAAATATTGGAGCCATAAGCTCTATGTGGCAATGGTTGCTTTCAATTGTGCCAAGTGAACATATTGCACCCGTTGCATCCTTATATTCGGCAGTGAGTTACGAGCAAGGCGAGGGCGCACTTGCGGTTAAGTTACTGGATCAAGCACTTGCTGCTCAGAGCGCATATCCATTGGCCTTACTTCTTCGTCGGGTTTATGCCGCAGGTTGGCCTGCTGAGAGTTTTGCCACAATGCGCAAGGAGTTACATCCAAAGGTTTGTGCCGCGCTCTTTAGCGAGTAGCCTCAATCCATGATTATTGGTGTTCCTAAAGAGATTAAAAATAATGAATTTC
>CAXNFK010000048.1:0-8555 GCA_964201775.1 Candidatus Nanopelagicaceae bacterium | reverse complement strand
GTATCTGAAATGGTTCACCAACTAGTTGGTGGACTTCGTTCTGGAATGGGTTATGCAGGTGCACCAACAATTGCTGATTTGCAGCAGAATGGGCAACTAATTCAAATTACTTCTGCTGGCTTACAAGAGAGCCATCCACATGATGTTTTGCACGTAGCAGACGCCCCGAACTACACCGGAAAAGGAAAGTAGCCATGAACGAAATCGAAATCGGACCAGGTAAGCGGGCCCGCGTAGGTTATTCATTCGATGACATCGCGATTGTTCCCAGCCGACGAACACGCGATCCCGAGGAAGTTTCAATTGCCTGGCAGATCGATGCCTACAAGTTTTCACTTCCGATGATGGCAGCACCAATGGATTCAGTAGTTTCACCTGATACTGCAATTGCAATCGGCAAGCTTGGTGGGCTTGGTGTTTTGAATCTTGAAGGACTTTGGACTCGTCATGATGATCCAAGAATTCCATTGGGCGAAATTGCTTCGATGCCACAAGATAAAGCCATTCGCAGAATGCAAGAACTTTATGCGCTACCAATTCGTCCAGAATTAATTAAGGAACGCATTGCACAAATTCGTGCAGCGGGCGTAACAGTTGCAGCAGCACTTTCGCCACAACGAACCGCAGAACATGCCAAAGCAGTTATTGATGCTGGTGTTGATATTTTCGTTATTCGCGGAACAACTGTTAGCGCTGAACATGTATCGGCCGAAACCGCACCACTTAATTTAAAGAAATTTATTTATGAATTAGATGTTCCGGTAATTGTCGGTGGCTGCGCAACTGGCACTGGAGCACTGCACTTAATGCGCGCAGGTGCAGCCGGTGTACTTGTTGGTTTTGGTGGCGGCGCCGCACACACAACTCGTTCAGTATTAGGAATCGCAGTACCAATGGCATCAGCAGTTGCTGAAGTTGCATCAGCACGTCGCGATTACATGGATGAATCTGGCGGACGTTTTGTTCACGTTATTGCCGATGGTTCTGTTGGTAAATCTGGAGACATTGCTAAAGCAATCGCATGTGGTGCAGATGCAGTAATGATGGGTTCACCACTTGCTAAAGCGGTTGAATCACCAGGCAAAGGTTGGCACTGGGGTTCTGAAGCGCACCACCTTGAATTACCTCGTGGCGACAGAGTTCAAGTTGGAACTGTTGGAAGCTTGGAAGAAATACTTGTCGGACCATCACATCTTGCTGATGGCAGCATGAATTTATTTGGCGCACTACGACGCGCAATGGCTACATCTGGTTACTCAGATCTAAAAGAGTTCCAGCGCGTTGAAGTTGTTATCGATCGTGTCTGATTCTAAAAACCAAGAACTAGTTCTAGTTGTTGATTTTGGTGCGCAATATGCGCAATTAATTGCGCGACGGGTTCGCCAAGCGCAGGTGTATTCCGAGATAGTTCCATCATCAATGGCTATTTCAAAGATGTTAGAGAAAAAGCCAACGGCAATAATTTTGTCGGGCGGGCCATCAAGTGTTTATGAAGCCGGAGCGCCAACGTTAGACCCGAAAATATTCGAAGCAGGGATTCCAATTTTTGGAATTTGTTATGGTTTTCAAGTCATGGCAGCGGCACTTGGTGGTGTCGTAACGCAGACCGGAAAGTCTGAATTTGGACGCACCGCGCTTTCGCATAAAGCTAATTCAAAATTGTTAACCGGCCTGCCAGAAGAATTCAGCGTTTGGATGAGCCATGGTGACAGCGTTACAACTGCGCCCGCAGGGTTTACTTCTACAGCAAGCACAGCCGATACCGCGATTGTTGCATTTGAAAATAGTGATGCTCAATTTGCTGGCGTGCAATTTCATCCCGAAGTTTTACATTCTGAAAATGGCCAAGAAATACTGCGACGTTGGCTAATAGACATTGTCGGATGCAAACCAGTTTGGAATTCAGAAAATATCGTTAGTACCGAAGTCGAAAAGATAAGAGCTCTTGTTGGAAGCGGCCGAGTTTTGTGTGGATTATCTGGCGGCGTGGATTCTGCAGTTGCAGCAGCAATAGTTCAAAAAGCAGTTGGTTCTCAATTAACATGCGTCTTTGTCGATCATGGCTTACTTCGCGAAGGCGAAGCAGAACAAGTAGAACGTGACTTTGTTGCTTCAACTGGCGTAACTCTTAAAGTTGTTGATGCCAAAGAGCGCTTCTTAACCGCACTTGCAGGTGTCACAGACCCAGAGACAAAGCGAAAGATAATTGGCACCGAATTCATAAGAGTATTTGAAGCGGCGGCTCGCGAAATTTCTGAAACCGAACCAATAGATTTTCTAGTTCAAGGGACTTTGTATCCTGATGTTGTTGAATCTGGTGGCGGAGATGGCGCCGCAAATATTAAATCGCATCACAATGTTGGCGGACTTCCTGATGACTTACAGTTCAAATTAATTGAACCACTTCGAACACTATTTAAAGATGAAGTTCGCTATGCCGGACTTTCAATGGGACTTCCAGAAGAGATCATCTGGCGTCAACCATTTCCTGGACCTGGCCTTGCAATTCGCATAGTTGGCGAAGTAACTGAGAATAGACTTAGAATATTGCGAAAAGCTGATGCGATTGCCCGAAATGAATTGCGTATTGCTAATTTAGATCGGATAATTTGGCAGTGTCCAGTTGTTTTATTAGCTGATGTAAGAAGTGTTGGAGTGCAGGGCGATGGCAGAACTTATGGTCATCCAATTGTGCTTCGACCAGTTTCATCAGAAGATGCAATGACTGCAGATTGGAGTCGGATTCCATACGAAGTATTGGAGAAGATTTCAACCAGAATTACAAATGAAGTTAGAGAAGTTAACCGAGTTGTTTTAGATGTAACGTCTAAGCCACCTGGGACAATTGAGTGGGAATAAGTGGGGGTAAAGTACAAATGAAGCGTTCATATGCAGTTGCGATAGTTGCAGCTCTCATTACGTCATTCGTAATTGCCTCACCAGCAAGTGCTGAGAAGAAACCAAAAGTTGCGAAGAAAGCAAGTCAGGTAGGTAAGACACTATCGATTTGTAAGCCAACTCGCGATGTTGGACATAAGCCAATGAAACTTTCGGCCCCGGTAGTTAAGAAGCCATTTGTAAATAGAACAATTACTTTGACCACTAACTGTGGTGAGATTCAGATTGAAGCAGATGGTATTAACGCGCCACTAACTGTAATTTCAATGAGTTATCTTGCGAATCAAGGTTTCTTTGATAAATCACCATGTCACCGCGTAACAACACAAGGAATTTTTGTTCTGCAATGTGGCGATCCATCAGGAACTGGATCGGGCGGTCCTGCCTACACAGCGCCTGACGAGAACCTTCCTAAGGGGAGTGGAAATATTTATCCAGCAGGTTCAGTTGCAATGGCGAATTCTGGCCCAAATACAAATGGCAGCCAATTCTTTATTGTTTACGATGATAATTCAGGTCTTGGTCCTAATTACACACTCTGGGGCAAAGTAATTAAAGGTTTAGAGATTGTGAAAGCAGTTGCTGCACTTGGTTCAGATAATTCACATCCAGCAGGTGGCGGAGTGCCAAACCAGCCAATCACAATAAAGAAAGCAATTGCTCGTTAATTAATCGCTAGAAACTATTTTAAAAATTTCGGCTAATCGACCCTCAGCTAATCCATGCAATTTCGCATTTCGCTCGCCCCATTCGCGCAGCATGTTTTCTAAGTTTGGATTGTGGGCAGTCTGACTTACATGTGCATGTAGCGCGGCAATCTTCTTATCAAATGTATCTGTGACATCAACAAAATGATCAGGCGTGTGATGAGACATCACCCAAACTTCACGAACTCGCCAAGGCTCTAAACCTTCATCTTTAAGTAGATCTTCAAAGGCAAAAGGATTTCTTGCATCTGGATAAACCGCTTGAATTGCCGCTTCACCTGCAGCCATATGATCTGGATGGCTTGAGAACAATCGATCCCAATTTCGCTCGGGGCTCTGGATAAGCATTCGCTGTGGCTTACTCTTTCGAATCTCGCGCACAATTTGTTTGCGCAATTCAATTGTTGGAACCAGCCAACCATCTCGGTGATTTAAAAATTCAATATTTGTAACGCCAAGAATTTTTCCAGCATCGCGCTGTTCTTTCTGGCGGATCTTTGGCATCTCTTCACGCGCAACTTCAGGATCTTCGCCACCTTGATCGCCATTTGTGCAGATGCAATATGAGACTTCGATTCCTTTTGCGGTCCATTGCGCAATGGTTCCTGCCGCCCCAAAATCGAGGTCATCAGGATGAGCAGTTACAACAAGGACGCGTTCAACTTCAGAATCATCTAATGGTGGCAATAGTGGCAATAGTGGCATGGGGCAATCTTAGGAGAACTTCACGCGTTACGTGACCCGTTAATGTGAGTCGTTAGACTCCGACCTATGTCTCCAGATTCGCTAATTGATGGCTTGAACCCACAGCAGCAGGCCGCTGTCACACATCAGGGTTCGCCATTACTTGTTGTTGCAGGTGCGGGTTCTGGAAAAACAAGAGTTCTAACCAGGCGGATTGCTTATCTCCTTGGCCAACGCGGTGTAAATCCTTATGAAGTATTAGCAATTACATTTACAAACAAAGCTGCAGCCGAAATGAAAGAGCGCGTAGCTGAACTCGTTGGAGATCGTGCAAGATCAATGTGGGTTTCAACATTTCACTCGGCCTGTGTGCGAATCTTGCGTCAAGAAGCCGCAAAGATTGGTTATTCAAACTCCTTCACGATTTATGACTCTTCTGACAGTTTGAGGTTAATAACTTTAGTGATGAAGGATATGAATTTAGATATCAAACGTTATGCCCCAAGAGCAGTGGCCGGTCTAATTTCGCAAGCTAAGAATGAACTGCAAGGACCAGCCGACTTTGTGCAATCAGCAGATAATCAATTTAATGAAGTAGTTGCAGAAGTATTTGCGCATTATCAAAAGCGATTAATCAGCGCCAATGCAATGGACTTTGATGACTTGATCGGCAGGACAGTTGAAATTCTGCAACGAAACCCAGAGAGCCGGCAACGTTATCGCTCGCGCTTTCGCCACGTTTTAGTTGATGAATATCAAGATACAAATCATGCGCAATACATGTTGATTAAAGAGTTAGTGGGCACTGAAGGTGAAGGTATTCCGCTTGCCGAACTATGTGTAGTTGGTGATGCAGATCAATCTATCTACGCATTCCGTGGGGCGAATATCAGAAATATCTTGCAATTTGAGGCCGACTATCCAAGTGCGAAAACAATTCTTCTTGAACAAAATTATCGTTCAACTCAGAATATTCTCACTGCTGCAAATGCTGTGATTTCAAATAACGAAGGTCGTAAGGCGAAAAATCTCTGGTCAGAATCTGGTTCTGGTTCGAAGATAACGGGATATGTTGCCGAAAGCGAACACGATGAAGCGAACCACATAGTTACAGAAATCGGCAGATTACGTAGTGAAAATATTTCACAACCAGGTGATGCCGCAATCTTTTATCGCACCAACGCACAGTCTCGAGTATTCGAAGAAGTCTTTTTACGTTCAGCTATTCCATACAAAGTTGTTGGTGGGGTTCGGTTTTACGAACGGAAAGAAGTAAAGGATTTTCTGGCATATCTAAGAGTTCTAGTTAACAGCGAAGATGAAATTTCATTGCGAAGGATTATTAATACCCCAAAAAGAGGAATCGGCGATCGGGCGCTAGATACTGTTGATTTATATGCAAAAGATTCTGGTATTACATTTTGGAGCGCGCTTAATCAGGCAGCGCAAGTTCCAAGCATTCCAACTCGATCGATTTCGGCCATTAATGACTTTGTTCATTTGATTACTACATTAACCGTTCTAGTTGAAGCTAAAACCAGACCATCGATAATTGCGCAAGCAGTTCTAGAACAATCAGGCATGCTTAACGAATTAGAGAAGAGCGATGACTTACAAGATGAAAGCCGAGTTGAAAACTTACAAGAATTAGTTTCAGTAGCAGTCGAATATGAAGAGAAAGAAGTGGAAGAGGGCGAAGAAATTTCACTACTTGGCTTTCTAGAAAATGTTTCGCTAGTTGCCGATTCAGATCAGATTCCAGACGGTGAAGATCATGGCGGTGTCGTAACTCTGATGACGCTACACACTGCAAAAGGATTGGAATTTCCAACAGTATTTCTAACTGGCATGGAGGAAGGAATTTTTCCACACTCTAGAACTTTGGGAGATCGCGAAGAGATTGAAGAAGAACGTCGCCTGGCATATGTTGGTCTAACAAGAGCACGCGTTAGGTTGTATGTTTCAAGATCTGAATATCGAAGTTCATGGGGTGCTCCAACTTACAATCCCGCTTCACGATTTCTTTCAGAAATTCCAGAAGATGTTATTGAGTGGAACGAACATGCACCTGCACCATCGCGCGCAAGTATTTTAAAAACTTCCCACTTCACTCCTGCACCAAGAGCAACAGGTCGCAAAGCATCGACAACGATGGTCTTAGCAAATGGCGATCGTGTGTCACATGACACATTTGGTTTAGGGACAGTGGTTGCGGTTGTTGGTGAGGGAGATCGCGCAGAAGCGACGATTAATTTCGGCTCACTTGGTGAAAAACGGTTATTACTTCGTTATGCGCCGGTAGAGAAGCTATAAATAACCACTAAGATTTCTGCTATTCGTAAGCACTTAAATTCAGTAATTAAATATGAATGGGGTAACTAGTGGATCTCTTTGAGTATCAAGCTCGAGATCTTTTCGAATCACATGGCGTTCCAGTTTTAGGTGGCGCAGTTGCGTTTACACCAGAAGAAGCTGAAACCGCTGCCGCATCAATGGGCGGTCGTGTGGTCGTAAAAGCACAAGTAAAAGTTGGCGGTCGCGGAAAAGCTGGTGGCGTAAAGCTTGCCGAAAGCGCAAGTGATGCCCGCGAAAAAGCAGCAGCAATTCTCGGAATGGATATCAAAGGTCATATCGTCCACAAAGTAATGATTGCGCAAGCCGCACCAATTGAAGCGGAATATTACTTAGCAATTTTATTGGATCGGGCAAATCGCAATTTCTTAGTTATGGCATCTGTTGCTGGCGGTATGGAAATTGAAGAAGTTGCACACAAGACTCCAGAAAAATTAGCGAGAATCGGTATCGATCCAAATATTGGAATTTCAAAAGAGAAAGCCCGTGAAATAGTTCTAGCTGGTCAATTCCCAGCAGATGTTGTTGATCAAGTAGTAGAAGTATTACTTAAGTTATGGGCAGCCTTTGTTGCAGAAGATGCAACTCTTATGGAGATCAATCCACTCGTTAAAACTAGCGATGGCAAAGTTGTTGCACTAGATGGCAAGGTTACTCTTGATGACAGCGCAGATTTTCGTCACCCAGGCCACGAGGCACTTATCGATCATGCTGCAGCAAATCCCTTAGAGGCAGCAGCAAAAGCAAAAAATCTAAATTATGTAAAGCTAGAAGGCCAAGTTGGAATTATTGGAAATGGCGCTGGCTTAGTTATGAGCACACTTGATGTTGTTGCTTATGCCGGCGAAAAGTTCGGTGTTAAGCCAGCAAACTTCCTAGATATTGGTGGCGGTGCTTCAGCCCAAGTTATGGCAGATGGCCTCGGAATTATTCTTGGCGACCCTGATGTTCGAAGCGTATTTGTAAATGTATTCGGTGGAATCACTGCATGCGATGCGGTTGCTAATGGAATCGTTCAAGCACTAACAATGCTCGGAGATAAGGCCACAAAGCCAATCGTTGTTCGCCTTGATGGCAACAATGTAATTGAAGGTCGCCGCATTCTTAATGAAGCGGCCCACCCACTAATTCAACAACTAGAAACTATGGATGGCGCAGCTGCACGCGCTGCAGAATTGGCGGCGAAGTAATGGCTATCTTTATTAATGAAAATACCAAAGTCCTTGTTCAAGGAATGACTGGTTCTGAAGGAACAAAGCACACTGCCAGAATGATTAAGTCTGGAACCAAAATTGTCGGGGGAGTTACTCCAGGCAAGGGCGGACAGAGCGTTGAAATCGAAGGCGTAACACTTCCAGTTTTTAATAGTGTCTCTGAAGCTGTTGCAGCAACGGGTGCAAATGCATCAGTGGTATTTGTTCCACCTAAGTTTGCAAAGGCTGCAGTAATCGATGCAATTGACGCAAAGCTGCCACTTGTAGTTGTAATTACCGAAGGAATTCCAGTTCATGATTCGGCTGCTTTTTATGCATACGCTGTTGAAAAAGGAACAACTCGTTTAGTTGGGCCAAACTGTCCGGGCTTAATAAGTCCCGGAAAATCTAATATCGGAATTATTCCTGCAGATATCACCGGACCCGGTCGTATCGGCTTAGTTTCAAAATCTGGAACTCTTACTTATCAAATGATGTATGAGCTTCGTGACTTTGGATTTAGCACCGCAGTTGGAATTGGTGGCGATCCAATTATCGGAACAACACATATTGATTGTTTACGTGCCTTCCAAGATGATCCAGATACTGATGCCATCGTAATGATTGGTGAAATTGGTGGAGACGCTGAAGAACGTGCCGCAACATTTATTGGTGAATATGTCACGAAACCAGTTGTTGGATATGTTGCTGGCTTCACAGC
>CAXNFK010000047.1:0-8654 GCA_964201775.1 Candidatus Nanopelagicaceae bacterium | reverse complement strand
TTTTACAGTGTCACCTAATGGAAAATGGGCACCGGCAAGTTGTTCGGTATTTAAAACTGCTAGAACATAAGACTGATCTTTTGTTGGATCAATAGCTCGGAACATCATTCGACCAATTTCAGTTTCGTACATCTGGGCATAATGTCCAGTAATTACGCCATCAAAACCTAAACCTTTCGCCCGATCCAAAACTGCTGCAAACTTAATTTTTTCATTACAGCGGAGACAAGGATTAGGAGTGCGGCCTTCGGAATACTCGGACAAGAAATTCTCGACAACACCATCATGAAACTCTTCGGCCATATCCCAGATATAAAACGGAATCCCAATTACATCTGCTGCGCGTCTTGCATCATGCGAATCTTCAATTGTGCAACAACCACGGGCGCCAGAGCGATATTTCTGTGGGTTGCTAGAAAGTGCCAAGTGCACGCCAATGACTTCATGGCCGGCTTCAACTGCGCGCGCTGCAGCTACTGCAGAATCGACGCCACCACTCATTGCCGCAATAAGTTTCATTAATTCAACTCACTAACTACAAAAGCATTTCGTGCACGTTCAACAACGCTGGGCAAAATTGCCAGAACTTGATCTATCTCGGCTTTGGTATTTGTGGTTCCGATAGAAATTCGCAGTGACGCATAAGCATCACTTTCACTTAAACCAAGTGCGACAAGTACATGGCTTGGTCTTGGAACACCGGCGCTGCACGCAGAACCGGCAGATGCACTGATTCCTTCAGTATCAAGGAGAAGAAGTAGCGCATCACTTTCGGTGCCAGGAAAAGTTGCATTCACAATTCCTGGAAGCGCGGGATCGGTAATTGAATTAATTGAAACATCAGGAACACATTTCTTAAGCCCAGTAACAAAATAATCTCTAAGCTCACGAATCTTTTTGAAGTTGGTGGCCATATTTGCAATCGCATATTCAGCTGCTGCAGTAAATGCCACAATTGAAGGGGCGTTAAGTGTTCCACTGCGAATTTCTCGCTCTTGTCCCCCACCATGGAGAACTGGAGTTAGGTCAAGCCCGCGTTTCAAAATTAGCGCTGCAACTCCAAGTGGGCCACCGATTTTATGAGCGCTAATGGTTGCTGCAGTTACATTTAACGCTGCAAAATCAAATTCAACTTTGCCAAAACTTTGGACCGCGTCGGTGTGAACCGGAATATCTCCAGCAATCTTTACGATCTCGGCAATCGGTTGGATTGAGCCGAGTTCATTATTTGAATGCATGATGCTTATAACCGCTATTTCACTGCCCCGGGTCTGCACAATATTGCGAAGGAAATCTAAATCTATAACGCCAGCTTTTGTGATTGGAATTAAAACTTGCTCAGCACCTTCATGTTCAACAAGCCATTCAACTGGATCCAGAATTGCATGATGCTCGAAAGCGGATGTAACAATCAAATTCCGATCTGGGTGCTGCCAGAAGAAACCTTTGATTGCTAAATTATTTGCCTCAGTTCCAGAGCCGGTGAAAATTATTTCGGAAGGATTAGCGCCGATTAGTTCTGACAATTTATGACGCGCATCTTCAACATCTTTACGTACTGAACGTCCGGGATTGTGAATACTTGAAGCATTACCAAGTTTGCGCATTTGAATATTTAGCGCATCAATTGCCGCCTCATTGATCGGTGCTGTTGCAGCATGATCAAGATAAATTGTCATGCGCTAAGGATAACTAAGTTAAGTCGTTAAGCCTTCTTAGCGGTTAAAGCCGTAGTTGCTTGCGGCAATACGTTGAATAAATCCCCGATTACCCCATAATCGGCCAATTCGAAGATTGGCGCTTCTGGATCTTTGTTGATTGCCACAATCATCTTGCTGGTCTGCATGCCCGCACGATGTTGAATAGCACCAGATATTCCGCAGGCTACATAAAGTTGTGGGCTTACAGATTTTCCGGTTTGGCCAACTTGGTGCGTATGTGGATACCAACCGGCATCGGTTGCTGCGCGAGATGCACCAACTGCGGCGCCGAGAATATCTGCAAATGCTTCGACTGGTTTGAAATCGCCATTTGTTCCGCGACCACCAGAGACCACGATTGATGCTTCAGTTAATTCTGGTCGGCCACCTTTTACAACTGGCTCGGTTGATGTAACAACACCAAGCTTTGATGCATCAGAAATAGTTGGTGTGAAATCTTCAGTTGTTGGTGTCGCACTTCCAGCAATCGGTTCAATGGAATTTGCGCGAATTGTCGCAATAGTTGTTCCATGTGTAACAGCGGCATGGACTGTTGTTGAGCCACCAAATACTGCTTGGGTTGTAACTAAATCTGAATCAATTGAGGTCGCATCAGTAATAATTCCGGAATTCGTCGCAACTGCGAGGCGGCCAGCAATCTCTTTGCCTCTGGATGTTGATGTGATCAATACTGCCGCGGCTGATTTGCTTGCGACTAATTGCGCCAAGCTCTGAGCAACTGGGCCCGGTGAAAACTTTGAAACATCTACACCCGCACAAACAATCACATTATCGATTGCATAAGAACTTAGTTGTGGAACAAGTGCCGCATCAAAGACAACCGCATTAACTTTGCCAATAGCCTTTGCAAATGTAGCAAGTTCGCCAGCTGATTTAGATACTTTTCCAGCAACCGAATCGACAAGGATTAATACTTCACTCATCAGACCACTCGCTTCTCTGCTAAATAATCAACTAATTTGGTGCCGCCATCGCCACCATCTTCAACCTTGATTCCAGCACTACGGGCCGGGCGCAGTACTGCATCTTTCACTGTTGACCAAGATGCGCTACCGCCAACGTGGTCTGCTGAAATTGCGATATCGCCAAGAGTTTTTACAGTTATAACTTTCTTCTTTGAAGCCATGATTCCTTTAAATGATGGATATCGTGGTTCATTAATCTTCTCAATAACACTAATTACTGCTGGGAAATTGGCTTCCATATTCTCAATTCCAAATTCAGTTGATCTGGCGATTGAAACCTTTGAAGCACTTGGATCTACAGCAACAGAACCGGCAAAAGTTAATTGCGCCCAACCTAAACGCTCGGCCAACATCGCAGGGACAACGCTCATTCGCGCATCCGTCGATTCGGTTCCGCAGATAACTAAATCAAAGCCACCATCTGAGATTGCTTTACTTAAAACTAATGAGGTTGCGAGCGCATCTGAACCAGCAAGAGCGCCATCACAGATATGAATTGCATCATCGGCGCCCATTGAAAGTGCTTTACGAATCGCTTCAGTTGCGCGATCTGGGCCCATCGAAATTAAAGTGATTGTGTGTCCGCTACCTTCGCCAGCTTCTTTTGTTGGAGAATTTGCTTCAACAATTCGCAGCGCTTCTTCAACTGCATATTCATCTAAATCATTTAAAACTGCATCGACACTTGCACGATCTAGAACTCCACCCGACATTTTTTTCTCGGCCCAGGAATCTGGAACTTGCTTAACGCAGACCGCAATTTTCATATGCCAAATGTTACTCACGAGTAACCAAATACGCCACTTATTTAGGCTCGATTCCAATACTCGGCAGTATCGGGGGTGCAACCTTAAACTTTGCCGATGCTCGCACTACTTGCTCCAGGACAGGGTTCCCAAACTCCGGGCTTCCTCGCACCCTGGCTAGAAGATGCAAAAGCTGCAGAATTAATAGGCAACTGGTCGCAAGTAATAGGTATCGATCTAAAACGCCTTGGCACAGTGGCAGATGCTGATGAGATTCGCGATACCGCAAATGCCCAGCCCCTCTTGGTAGCCGGTGGGCTGATTGGCGCACTGAGATTATTTGGCGAAAAGCTTTTGAACGTCAGTTATGTTGCTGGACATTCAGTTGGCGAAATTACCGCCTCCGTTTTTGCTGGCGTCCTTGACGGAGATTCTGCAATGAAATTAGTTGCAACCCGTGGCGCCCAAATGGCAATTGCAGCGAAAGGCTCAAATACCGGAATGTCTGCCGTCTTGGGTGGCGAACGCGATGTTGTTGTTGCAGCAATTAACGCTGCTGGTCTTACTGCCGCAAATGAAAATGGTGCGGGGCAAATTGTTGCTGCTGGTTCGTTAACCGCCCTTGCTGCGCTAGCTGAAAATCCACCCGAAGGTTCAAGGGTTCGTGCGCTCGCTGTCTCTGGTGCATTTCATACTTCAACAATGGTTCCTGCGGTTTCACATCTTGCAACTCTTGCCGCTTCACTTCATGCAACGGACCCAATGATTCCTTTCATCTCAAATAAAGATGGCGCAGTAGTTGAAAATGGTCGCGAAATTTTAGATCGAATTGTTGGGCAAATTGCTGGTCCAGTCCGTTGGGATCTTTGTATGGAAACAATGGCTAAGTGCGGAGTAACTGGAGTTATTGAAGTTCCACCTGCTGGAACTCTTGTTGGTTTAGTGAAGCGTGCCCAAAGTGAGATTCAAACATTTGCACTTAAAGGCCCAGAAGATTTGGCTGCAGCACAAGCATTTATTGCAGAACATGGTGGCAAATAATGTCGCTTAAATTTACCCAAGAAGTGCAGAGCGCCCGCATCCTTTCAGTTGGTGCATATCGCCCACCTCGGGTAGTTCCGAATTCGGAAATCATTGGACGTATTGATTCAACTGATGAGTGGATTCAACAACGCACTGGAATCGTCTCCCGCCATATTGCCGCGGCAGATGAATCACTTATTGATATGGCGGAAAAATCAGCGCTTATTGCAATTAAACGTGCTGGGCTAACTGCGCAAGATATTGATGCAGTTATTTTTGCAACAATTAGTTACCCCTATCAAGCACCAAGCGCCGCAACCGAACTACTTGTTCGCCTGGGAAATGTAAAAGCGGCCGCCTTCGATCTCTCTGCTGCCTGTGCTGGATTTTGTTATGGCGTTGCACTTGCAAATGATTTAGTTCGAAATAAGACAGCAACGAATGTTTTAGTTATGGGCGCTGAAAAGTTATCTGATTTCACTGATCCTGATGATCGCGCAACTGCATTTATCTTTGCTGATGGCGCAGGCGCAGTAGTAATTGGTCCCTCAAAAGATATTGGAATTGGTCCAACAATCTGGGGTGCGAGTGCTGAAACTCGCGAAGCTATTGTTTTAGAACCATCATTTTTGGAATTTAAAAACAATCCAGGAAAAGCAGATATTGGTTGGCCAAATATTATTCAACAAGGACAGACGGTATTTCGCTGGGCGGTTTATGAGATTGCACCAATCGCACTTCGCGCGCTTGAAGCAGCCGGTTTAACTCCTGAAACGCTAGAAGTTTTTATCCCACACCAAGCCAATGATCGAATCATTGAATCCCTTGTAAAATCTATGAAATTGCCAGAATCAGTTGTTGTCGCCCACGATATTCGCACTTCGGGTAACACTTCTTCCGCTTCGATTCCACTGGCAATGGATGCGCTGCTCACCGAGAAGCCAGAACTTCACGGAAAGAGCGCACTTCTCGTAGGATTTGGTGCAGGGCTTGTATACGCCGGCCAAGTAGTTGAATTACCCTCTAAACCTAGTTCCAACCAATAAAGTAACGCACTACAAAAAATAAGGAGAACCAAAATGGCACTATCAGTTGATGAAGTTCTAGCAGGAATCAAGGAAATCGTTGTTGAAGTTGCAGGTATTGACGCCAGCATCATCGCAATGGATAAGAAGTTCACTGACGACCTAGATGTTGATTCACTTAGCATGGTTGAAGTTGTCGTTGCTGCTGAAGAAAAATTCGGCGTAAAGATTCCTGATGAAGAAGTTACAAAGATGGCAACTGTTGGCGATGCGGTTAACTTCATCGTTGCAAACGGTAAGTAGAAAATACTTCTCTAAATGACAAGACGTCGCGTAGTTGTAACTGGACTTGGTGCCACTACTCCGCTCGGTGGTGATGTTTCCTCAACTTGGGAAGCCTTACTTGCTGGCAAGAGTGGGGTTCGCAAACTTGAAGATGAGTGGGCGCAAGAAGCATCAGTTACCTTCGCGGCGAGAGTTGCAGTTGAACCTTCTGAAGTTATGGAGCGCGTAGAAATGCGTCGCTTAGATAGATCAGAACAATTTGCAATGATTGCATCTCGTGAAGCTTGGAAAGATGCCGGTGCTCCAGATATTGATAAAGAGCGCCTAGGTGTAGTTATTGCATCAGGTATCGGCGGCGTAATCACGTTGCTTGATCAATACGATGTTTTGAAAGAGAAAGGTGCGCGCTTTGTAAGTCCGCACACTGTTCCAATGCTTATGCCAAATGGACCAGCAGCAAATGTTGGACTTGAATTGCAAGCAAGAGCTGGTGTTCATACCCCAGTAAGTGCATGTGCATCTGGCGCAGAAGCGGCCGGATACGCACTTGAAATGATTAGAAATAATCGCGCAGATATTGTTGTAACAGGTGGCGTCGAAGCTGCGATACATGAATTGCCAATGGCTGGTTTCGCTTCAATGAAAGCGCTATCAACTCGCAATGATGATCCTGCAAAGGCTTCACGCCCATACGATAAAGATCGTGATGGTTTCGTTCTTGGTGAAGGTGGCGGAATTCTGGTATTTGAAGAGTTAGAACATGCCAAAGCACGTGGCGCAAAAATTTATGCCGAAGTTATGGGACAAGGTTTAACTTCCGATGGTTTCCATATTGCGGCGCCAGACCCTGATGGTCAAGGTGTTACGCGCGCCGTTAAGTTAGCGCTGGCTGATGCTGGTATTCCACTCTCTGAAATTGTTCACTTAAATGCCCACGCAACTTCAACACCCGCTGGTGATGTTGCCGAAGCCAATGCCCTTGCAAATGCACTTGGCAGCGATATTTCACACGTTGCAGTATCTGCGACAAAATCAATGACTGGGCACTTACTTGGTGGCGCTGGCGCTATCGAATCTATTTTCTGCGTGCTTGCGATGTATCACCACAAAGCTCCACCAACAATTAATATTGAAAACTTAGATGAATCAGTAACTGTAGATGTCGTGCGCGATGTTCCACGCGATCTGCCAAAAGGATCTATTGCGTGTTTGAACGACTCATTTGGCTTTGGTGGCCATAACGTCGTGCTGGTCTTTAGATCTTTTGAAGGATGAGCGGGTTAAGAAAACTAGTTAACTTTAAAGCTAACTGAAACCGTAACGCTGACGCTCTTCTCTATTGAAGATGTGTCATACATTCCACCAGCAGAGGCATCAACTGAATCAGGTTGGGTTACTTGAACTGGACCACTTGTTACTGCCAAGACTGGACCAAGTTTTGAATCAACGGCTTTTGTAATTGAAAGTCCGCGCTCTTTAGCATCAACTGTTGCTTCGGCTAATAGCTGTGGTCGCAATTTATCTAGATTCGAAACATAAAACATTGGACCATAGTTATTAATGTTTACACCAGTCTGTAGAAGAGAACCCATACCATTTGATAACTTCTTGATGAGCTGAACATCTTTAGATCGAACAGTTACATTTTGATTCGCTTGATAACTCAAAACTCGACCAGTTGGATTTCCATTTACATATTCACTGTTTCCATATGTTGTGACACCACCAACTTCGATTGCATCAGAAGTTAGTCCCCCAGCAATTAGATACTTTGATAGCGAATCAGTACTTGTTCCAATCTTCTTAACTGCAACCGAAACTTGTTGTGACATCTCGCTAATATTTAAAGTCCAAACCGCGTTATCTGCAGTGGCAGAAGTCTTTGCTGAACCAGTAACAGTAATTGAATTCCCAGTTTTTGCCGACAAACCAGTGCCGACAAGACTTAATCCGTATCCCATTCCAACTGCGAGAATTAACGCAGCAATAATTGTTGTTACTGAACGGCGGGATAACTTCTTTTCTTGGAATTCGTTTGTCATGGCTAAATATTAACCGCTCTTATCTCCCCGATGCTACCGACGCCGCGGCGGTAGCTCTCAAGTTCCAAGTCCCAGGCAATTCCAAGGGCGGTAGAGAGCGATTCTCGAAGCGTTTCGTAACTCCGACTATTTTCTAACGCAGTCATCAGCCTATTTTCATGAACCATTACATCGCCAGTTGATGCAGTAACTGCTTGATGTAGCCCAAGATCTGGTGTGCAGCGATATAAAACACCTTCACCACTGCTACTAAATCCAGTTGCGAATTCTCGAACTTCAAAACGCAGGTAATGCCAAGATTTAAGAGTGCTTGCGATCTTTGAAGCAACTGGTTTTAATTCGCGCCATTGCAAGTGTGTTGCGAGCGCACCTGGTGCTAAATGTTGCGCTTCCCAATTTAATTCGACCGGGTAGCCAAAGATTTCATTGAGCGACCATTGGATATGTCGGAGCAAGGCTTTTGGAGCGGAATAAATCCGAAGATCTCCAGCCAGCATGCTGTTACTGCTCGGTAATGAACTCACTGTAATTCTCCTAGAACCATCAATCAGGTTGCCTTGGTGCGACCTTCCCCAGCCCACCAATTACACGCTCAGATTGCATCTCTAGAACTAACTACTGCGGCAATTATGGCCCGCAATCACTCGCTTTGGCTAGTCCTGTACCCGAAATATTTTTTCGCTATTACCCGATATGCAGTTACACTTTTGCCTAGTCCGACGCTTGGCAGTACCCGTTCACTCGGTAAATCTGTACAGAGGAAGACCGATCTTTAAGGAATTCTTATTGATCACATTTACCGTAAGGAAAAGCTACATGGCAACAGGTACAGTTAAGTGGTTCAACT
>CAXNFK010000046.1:0-8705 GCA_964201775.1 Candidatus Nanopelagicaceae bacterium | reverse complement strand
TCCAGCATCGCCACGGAAGTCGTATTGCCATACATGATCGAGAATCTGTGACTTACTTACTACGCGATCGGCGTTAATCATTAAATAGCGAAGCAATAAGAATTCGGTAGGAGATAGATCAATTAAATTGCCAGCGCGACGAACTTCGTGAGTGGCTTCATCCAATTCAAGATCAGCAAATCTAACTTTCTCATCATCAGTCTCAGCTGTAGTTGCACCGATTCGCCGCAGAAGTGCACGTAGGCGAGCAACAAGTTCTTCTAGGCTAAATGGCTTTGTTACATAATCATCGCCGCCGATTGTTAAGCCGGTAATTTTATCTTCGACAGTATCTTTGGCAGTTAAGAAGAGAACTCCAACGCTGTGGCCATCTTGACGAAGCTGACGGCAAACTTCAAAACCATTTTGATCAGGCAACATCACATCAAGAATCAAAGCGTGGGGTTTAAATTCTTCGGCAATCCTTAGGGCTTCAGATCCTGTCGCTGCGGTTCGGACATCAAAACCTACGAAGCGAAGACTGGTAGCAATTAAATCGCTAATGCTGTTTTCATCATCAACCACCAAGATCCGCTGTGTGGTGGATTGGTCGGCTTGGTTCATTATTGGTTTCTCTTTCAGGAGTGTCATAAGAGGGAGAATCCCTTATAAATCTGAGCGTATCCTGAGAATGGGTTTAAGCGACCCTTAGAGTTATCCACAACCTTTATCCACGGTGTGGAGAATTACATCCTTGTAATTAGGGTGTAATTAACGTGTAATTAACGCCAGCGAGTGGCGAGCGAGAAGCCAACAGCGATAAATCCGAACCCAACGACCATATTCCAGGCCCCGATATCAGGGATTGGGTAGGCGGTTGCGCTGACGTAGAAAATTACGATCCAGATTAGTCCGCCAATGAAGGCTGCGACCATCGCTGGTGCCAACCACTTAGGGCTCTCGGTAGGGACAGGTGTCGCGTGCGCAACTGCCTCTGGGACATAGGCCTTCTCTTTTTTACGTAATGGTGACTTAGGCATGGGCGAAGATTACACCACAATTGCCACATGAATACAGCTTTCAAAGAGGGCAAGAAGATTTTGGTTGTCGATAACCATGACTCTTTTGTATTTAACATCGTGCAATACCTTCAAGAACTTGGGGCTTTCACAGAGGTCGTACAGAATCACGAGATTAAGCCAGAATTTTGCAAGAGCTTTGATGGCGTAGTTATCTCACCAGGTCCAGGAAACCCACAGGATGCCGGAATAAGTCTTGGTGTTATCAAATATTGCGACGACGAAAATATTCCAGTTCTAGGGATCTGTTTAGGACTTCAAGTTATTGCAGCTGCGTATGGCGCAAAAATTTCACGCGCACCAGAACTCATCCATGGTCGCACATCTAAAATTTCACACAATGGCGAGAAGTTGTTTAACAATATTCCAAATGATTTCAGCGCCACCAGATATCACTCACTTGCCATCGAACCAGATTCAATGCCGGCAATTTTGCAAATTACTGCGACAAGTGAAGATGGAACAATCATGGGAATTTCGCATCTGGATAAAAATATTACTGGTGTGCAATTTCATCCAGAGGCTGCGTTAACGGAATTTGGTTATGAGTTATTGGCTAATTGGTTGGAACTTTGTGGCGATCTTGGCGCTCGCAATCGCGCGGTTGGCTTAAGCGTTCTGGTAAATACCAATAAAAACTAGTAATTAAATCTTAAGGTTTTTTGTTAACTGTAATTGCAACATCAGATCCGATAATAAGAGTTGTTCCGGCTGCTGGCGCTTGTGCCAAAACGACACCATCCGGTTTCGCTTCATCGTAAGCAGTAATTTCTTTTACTAAGAAACCAGCTTGCGTCAGAATTGTTTGAGCTTCGATACCAGTTAAATCAATTAACACTGGAACCTTCAAACTTCCGCTAGCAATTTCTAATACAACTCCGCTTCCTGCTTTAATTATTGAGCCAGCATCTGGAGTAATTTTCAAAACCATTCCAGTTCTAGAATTTGAATCAACTGGAATTATCTGTGTAACTAGTAGACCTGCCGCAGCCAGTTCATTTCGGGCCTCTTCAAGGCTTAAACCAACGATATTTGTTGGAATTGTCGTATCTCCCGGTCCATCAGAAATTGTCAATGTAATGCTGCTGCCCTTCGGTGCCCGCGTTGTCGCGAGTGGAAGTTGTGATGCAACTCGATCTTTTGGAATTCTTGAATCAGGTGCTCGCTGAATATTTATTGTGTAGTCAGTCAATAACTCTTCAGCCGCGCTCTGGGTTAATCCAACAACGTTAGGAATTTGGAGCGAAGGCGCGGGTGCTCCCGAATCGAAAGAACTAATTGCAAATGCGATTAACGCAAAAAATATTGCAGCTGCGCCACCCATTACAAGAAAATTACGACGTGGAACAATTCGGCGAATCTTGGTCGTTACATCTTGACCCCGCATTGCTCTGCGAATATCTGCCAGCATCAGTTCAGCACTTTGATAGCGATCATCTGGATTCTTAGCTAGCGCAACAATAATTATCTTGTCGATGTTCTCATCTAAATCTGGGTTGATTGCGCTTGGCAAGAGAAAATCAGAGGAAACATGCTGGTATGCAATAGCAACAGGAGTATCTCCAGTAAATGGTGGTTGTCCGGTAACTAATTCGTAGAGCAAACAACCAACAGAATAAATATCACTTCTAAGATCTGCGGCCTCACCAGTGGCTTGTTCTGGCGAAAGATACTGCGCTGTTCCAACGACGTTCCAAGTACTCGTCATCGTTGCGCCAATATCATCCATTGCGCGAGCGATTCCAAAATCCATAACTTTTACATCACCAGAATCAGTCAACATAATATTTCCCGGTTTTACATCGCGGTGAATAATTCCGTTGGTATGTGAATATGAAAGTGCATCTAGAACACCATCAACAATTTCCAGCGATCTTTCAACAGTAAGTTTCTTTGTTTTCTGAATTTCTTCGCGAAGCGTGTGGCCAGTTACAAGCTCCATAACTATGTATGAATTTGCGCCCTCTTCACCAGAGTCATAAACAGCAACTATTCCTGGGTGATTTAAGCCAGCGGCGGCAAGGGCTTCTTTTCTAAACCGCGCGACAAATGACGGATCGCGGGCTAAATCACTGCGCAGAACTTTCACTGCAACTTTTCGCGAAAGCCTCTGGTCTTCGCCAATATAAACATCAGCCATTCCACCAGTGCCAATCATTTCGCCAATTTCATAGCGATTTCCAAAGACTTTAAGCACGAGCAGCCCCGATCAATGTCACTGCGCTGGCATCTTCTTCTAAAACTATCTCGGCCCAAATAACAGTCACATTATCTGGCGCACCTTTAGCTTTCGTCTCCGCTACTAAATTTTCAACTAATTCCTGACCAGAATATTTCTTTAGTATTTTTCCAATTTCAAAGTCAGACAGAACTGATGTTAAGCCATCACTACAAAGTAAAAATTGATCACCAATTTTTATTGGATAAAGCTGAATCACTGGATCAAATCCAGAGTCGCCCATTAAAGCATGAGTCAAAAGTGAACGTTGTGGATGATTAACCGCTTCATCAGGAGTAATTCGGCCTTGGTCAATTAACTCTTGCATAACAGTATGGTCATGGCTTAATTGATTTAGTTTTCCACCAGCAAATACATAACAGCGAGTATCGCCAACGTGAAGAAGTTCCACCGATTCATTATTTATATGAAGAGCAGTAAGTGTTGTTCCCATTCCGGCAAGATCAGGTTGAGTTTGAGATTTATGTAAAATCGCAGAATCAATATCTTTGGTAATTGTTAAGAGCGAACTTTCGGTAATTTCTGCGGCTGCAAGAGCAGTTATTGCAATCGTTGATGCAACTTCGCCACCTGCATGTCCACCCATGCCATCGGCAACAGCAATTAACTTTGGTGAAACCAATCCAGAATCTTCATTTCCTTCGCGTTGTAATCCAAGATCAGAGAGCGCAAATACTTTAAATGCTAAGGACATTGCGAGTTCCCTTCTTGTTTACGTGGCGGACACTGAGCAGACCATATCTTCCCACTAAATTAACCCCTGTGAAACTACAGAAAATATTCGCAGAATTCCTAGGCACGGCACTTCTTCTATCGGCGGTAATTGGCTCTGGAATTATGGCCACAAACCTGACTAAAGATGAAGGCATCCAGTTAACGATAAATGCGATCTCAATAGTTTCGATGCTCTATTTGATAATTACCTTGTTTGGGCCAATCAGCGGTGCACACTTTAATCCTGTTGTAACTCTTGGAGAATTGTTTAAAAATCGGATAGATGCAAAGAGTGCATGTGCTTACATCGTTGCGCAATTTGCTGGTGGATTTTGTGGAACAGTTTTTGCAAACTTAATTTTCAACAAGCCAGCTATTTTTCAATCACAACACGAACGCACTGGCACAAACTTATTTATTAGCGAGATATTTGCAACTGCTGGTCTTGTCATGGTTATTCATTTACTTATCGATCAAAAACGGACAAATCTTGCACCGTTTATCGTTCCTGCTTGGATAACCACAGCATTTTATGCAACATCATCTACCGTATTTGCAAATCCAGCTGTAACTTTTGCTCGAATTTGGAGCGATTCATTTGCAGGTATAACAATGAACTCGGCATGGATTTTCATGATTGCACAGTTAATTGGGCTACCAATTGGATTAATTGTCTCGCGTTTACTTTTTATTAAGAAGTAATTAAATAACTATTTCATAAGAGGGATTAAGAATTGTAAGTGAACCCTCGGTTTCACCAACCATTCCCTCTGCGCAAATTGTTGAACCGACATCAAGGCCCGCAATTTCGCGACGTCCCAAGAATTGCAAAGTTATTCCACCGGTCGAATCCCAGATCTCGACATCTACTTTTGGCGCGCCACCAGATGGTGCAGTTCTAATAGCGGTCACGTTGCCTCGGACGTGTGCGCGTCTGCGCCAAGTGGCATTCGAGATTGGCAAAATATTTTCGTTGTAATGTCCAACTGGAGAATTATCTGCGCTCTGTAATTTAGGAAGTGGCGCCTTTGCTGGCTTTGCAACAGGTTCTGCAGGAACTAATACAGATTTACCTCGGGTTTTTGAATCCAAAATTTTCTCTACATCGAAGGGAATAATTGTTGCTACAACACGTTCTAACTGCGAAATTGGCGCTGCAATGGCTTCAGCTGTTTGATCATGTAATACCCGGCCCATGAGCCTTGAATAAGAGCGACGCGGAAGCAGCAAAGTTAATTCAACATCGTGATTTGCGGTCGCTCGAATTGCGTAGTCAACAGCGGCATTAGGAAGTCTGCGATCTGCGCAATCAATCAAAATTAGTGGCACATCTGTTACCGCAGCATTTGCGGCCCAACCTTCGCTAATTGCTTCTGCGCGCTTATCATCGATAACAAAGTGCACAGCATTTAGATTTCTAGGATTTAGTGATCTGGCATATCTAATTGCACCGATTGTTGCTAAATCCAGATTGTCAACAAGAACACTGACATCATGGCGAGCAATGGATGTTGCTCTCTGGTGTGAGGTGGTGAGGAGAAGCGCCTCTCTCTCACGCATATATTGGCGATTAAAATTAAGCATAAGTGCAGCAACTATTGGGGTTCCGATAACAACAATCCATGTTCCTTCAAAAAACTTTACTGCAGAAAGAATAACGACAGTAAAAAGTGCGACGCTTCCAGAAAGGGAATGGAGAGCTAGCCGGAATAGATCCTTACGATTTCCACTCACTTTTTCCCGCAACGTTTTTCTTGCCATTCCTAAGCCAGTGATTGCAAATCCAATAAAGACAGCCAAGGCATAAATTGCTGCTAAGGCTGTGATGCTTGCTCCGGAAACAATTACCAGTATTGATGCACCGCCTGTAATAAAAATTATCCCATTTGAAAACGCCAACCGATGGCCGCGTTGAGTTAGGCGTTTTGGCAGGAAGCCATCTTTTGCAACCACGCTAACAAGGTTTGGAAATGCGTTATAGCAAGTATTGGCTCCAGCAAAGAGAATAAATGTCGTACCTGCTTGGACAATATAGAAGAAGATATTTCCAAATGCGCTATCTCCAAGGGCTGCTTTTGCAACTAAAGAGATAACCGTTGGAGTTCCTTCAGCGTAAGGAACCGCAGTTGTTTTCTGAGCCAACCACGCAATTCCCATAATCAGCGTTCCTAAAGTGAGCGCCATGAGGGTAAGAGTTGTACGAGCATTCTTATGTTCTGGACTTTTAAAGAGTGGAACAGAATCAGATACCGCTTCCAACCCGGTAAGAGATGCGCTGCCATTAGCAAATGCTTTTAAAATTAGTAGAGCAGCAGCGAGTGAAATCAAACCTTGTGATTCTCCAAGTGGCAGCAGGCCTTCACTTTGCGTTGCATAGTTTGGCAGGGTGCCATTGATATTCCGATAAATACCAAAACCAAATACAGTAAACATAGATAACATAAATAAGTAAGAGGGTAGAACAAAAATCAGACCAGCATCTTTAACCCCACGTAAATTAACAAATGTTAAGAGAATAACTACAGCAAGGGTGATCTCAACTTTAATATCAGAAAGTTCAGGGAGCGCTGAAATTATTGCCGCTACACCTGCAGCAGCCTGAATCGCTACCGTAATAATGTAACCAAACATTAGTTCAATAGCTGCAACTAAAGAAACCTTGGTGCCAAAATTCTCTTTTGCAACAATATAAGCGCTACCAGTTCTTGTATAAGTTGCGATCACATCGCGATACGAAAAGGTGATAACAAGAAGCATGGCAAGAATGATTGCCACCAGTGGCGGAAATATTGCAAAAGCTGCTAAACCAAAAGCTGGAATAAGTGCAACTAATATTTGCTCGCCACCGTAGGCAGAAGATGAGATGCAATCAGAGGAGAGAATTCCGAAGGCTGACTTTTTAGAAAGTCGTTGATCAGCTAGGGAATGGCGATTAATCGGGTTACCTAAAAGCCGGAGTTTGATTCGATAGGAAATCGGATCCGCCAAGTGCGCGTGCTCTTGGAGAGCCATTGGTTCTGGGGCGTCATCGATCCAAGACTTTGGCACGGCCACTCTTCCTATATATGGTTAGTTATCGGGGAAATCTTCGGTTCACTGGATTTAATTTTACTTCGCAATCGGGGCGTATGCTTGCCGCATGCAATTAAAAACCGACCTTTATATTGATGGCGCATGGGTAAAAGGCGACGGCACCCTGCCTGTTACCGATCCCAGCACCGGAAATGTAATCGCCGAAGTTCAAACCGCAGGCGACGCGCAATGCGATGCCGCAGTCACAGCAGCCCACAACGCCTTTAAAACCTGGTCAAAAACTGCACCTCGAGTTCGCAGTGAAATCTTACGTAAAGCCTTCGAAATCATGATTGCAGAAGCCGACCACTTGGCAAAAATAGTTTCAATGGAGAATGGAAAAGTTTTATCTGATGCCAAAGGTGAAATCACCTACGCCGCAGAATTTTTCCGTTGGTTTGCTGAAGAAGCAGTTCGCACACCTGGCGATTATCGCCAAGCACCTTCCGGTGATAAAAGAATTCTCGTCACTCACCAACCCATTGGCGTCTCTCTTTTAATCACACCTTGGAATTTTCCAGCCGCAATGGCAACTCGAAAAATTGGACCAGCACTTGCTGCAGGTTGCACAGTTATTTTAAAACCAGCGAGTGAGACACCGTTAACTGCGCTCGCAATTGTTGAAATTCTTGAACGTGCCGGTGTTCCTAAAGGCGTAGTCAATTTTATTCTGCCATCAAAGACTGGCCCAATGATTTCAAAAATCTTGCACGATCCACGTGTTCGCAATTTATCTTTCACTGGTTCAACCGAAGTTGGTCGCACTCTTCTCAAAGAATCTGCAGATAACGTGCTTCGCACATCGATGGAACTTGGTGGAAATGCACCATTTGTTGTTCTAGATGATGCAAACATTGATGATGCAGTTGCTGGCGCAATGATTGCAAAGATGCGCAATGGTGGCGCCGCCTGCACCGCGGCAAACCGTTTTATAGTCGCAAAGAGCGTCGCTGAAGAATTCACAACAAAGTTTGCAAAAGCAATGGGCGCACTAAAACTTGCACCAGGCTTAGAAGCTGGTGCCCAACTTGGTGCCAGCGTTTCGATTAAAGAACGTAACAAGATTGCTGATTTAGTAAGTGCAGCAATTAAAGCCGGTGGAAAATTAATCCTTGGTGGCACAACTCCTGAAGGCGTTGGTGCTTTCTATCCTGCAACAGTTGTGACTGTAGATAAAACAAATCCAATATTAAATAACGAAGTTTTCGGCCCGGTAGCACCAGTTGTTACTTTCGAAGGCGATGCTGAAGCAATTGAATTAGCAAACGCAACCGAGTACGGCCTAATTAGTTACGTTTATTCCAGCGACTTAAAACGTGCAATTAGAACTGCCGAAGCAATTGAATCCGGAATGGTCGCAATAAATCGCGGCGTTATCTCAGATCCAGCAGCGCCATTTGGTGGCGTAAAACAGAGTGGCCTTGGACGTGAAGGTGGCTTCGCCGGAATCTACGAATTCCTTGAAACTAAATACATCGGCGTAGAGATTTAAATCTGGAAAAGCTGGCGGAGGATGAGGGATTTGAACCCTCGATAGGTTGCCCTATACACGCTTTCCAAGCGTGCGCACTCGGCCGCTATGCGAATCCTCCCGAGGGGATGAGCCTATCGGCTCTAATAAC
>CAXNFK010000045.1:0-8927 GCA_964201775.1 Candidatus Nanopelagicaceae bacterium | reverse complement strand
TGATCAATCGCTTCGGCGATGAAGTCGGCAGGATATGAGGCTTTAAATTTCTCAACGGAACCTTCTTTGTGGGGATAGCCCCATTGCGCAAATGGCATTGCACCAGAATCAAACCAACAGTCAATTACTTCAGGAGTGCGCGACATTGTCTCGCTGCATTGCTCACATTTAATTGTTATGTCATCGACGAAAGGTCGGTGTGGGTCTGTGTTTGAAAGATCTGTTCCAGAGAGTTGGCCTAATTCTGCGAGAGAACCTACGCAAATCTCATGCTTGTTTTCACAGCGCCAAATTGGAAGTGGCGTTCCCCAGTATCGATTTCTTGAAATTGCCCAATCGATATTGTTGTTTAACCAATCGCCATATCGTCCAGTTTTAATTGTTTCTGGGTGCCAATCTGTGTTGGCATTCTCTCTAAGTAAGGCTTCTTTAATCTCAGTTGTTCGGATATACCAAGATGGTTGCGCGTAATACATAAGCGCGGTGTGACAGCGCCAGCAGTGAGGATATGAATGTTCATACTGTTGCTGCTTAAACAATAAACCTCGGGATTTGAGATCTTTAATTAGAGGCTTATCTGCATCTTTGAAAAATACACCGCCAATTAAATTAAGTTCAGGCAAGAAATGTCCATCGGGTGCAATCGGATTCACAATGGGCAGGCCATATTTTCTACAAACTGCAAAGTCATCTGCGCCGAAGGCAGGGGATTGGTGAACCAGACCGGTTCCATCTTCGACTGTCACATAATCGGCTAGAACTATGTAGTGAGAATCTGGAATTTCAACCAAATCAAAAGGCGCGACATATTTTGTGTTTTCTAGCTCGGCGCCAGTAAATGTGGCAAGTACTTTACGTTCCTCACCAAGAACGGCAGCAAGGTTTGTAGCAACAACTAATCTTTCAGTCTTTTCCTCGTTGGTGACTTCAATAACTTGATATTCAATCTTTGGATTTACTGCAACTGCGGTATTGGAAACAAGGGTCCATGGCGTAGTTGTCCAGACCAAAAGACTCGCATTTAGCTCGGCTAACTTGCCAGAGGTAGCTTGGAACTTTACGTAGACAGATTGATCCTTAATAGTTTCGTAGCCTTGAGAAAGTTCGTGATCAGAGAGCCCGGTGCCACATCGCGGGCAGTATGGAGCAACTCGATAATCCTGAACCAATAACCCTTTCTTCCAAATTTGCTGCAGCGACCACCAAACACTTTCTACATACTCACTAGACATCGTCCAATAGGCTTCATCGAAATCAACCCAGAAACCCATGCGACGAGTCATTGCAGTGAATTCACCAACATGTTCCTGCACAGAGTTTCGACACTGGTCGTTAAATTTAGCGATTCCGTATTTTTCGATATCACCTTTGCCACTAAAACCAAGTTGTTTCTCAACTGCAATTTCAACTGGAAGTCCGTGACAATCCCATCCGGCTTTGCGTATTACCTGATTGCCCTTCATTGTTTGATAGCGTGGAAATAAATCCTTAAATACCCGAGCTTCGATGTGATGAGTTCCTGGTTTTCCATTTGCAGTTGGTGGGCCTTCATAAAATGTCCAGTTTGGTCGGCCGTCGCGTGCGCTAATGGTTTTCTTAAAAATTTCTTGAGTTTCCCAGAACGAGAGAATCTGATGTTCAACGGCAGGCAGATCAATCTGCGGTGCTAGTGATTTAATCGTTGACATTTAATTAACGCCTCTCAAATTAAGTCCAGAAAACTTCTGTTCTCTGAATAATTTGGAGGGACGGTGAGAAATCCACCGCGGTACCACCCGCCTTGTGTGAAAATATTTCACACCACTTTTTGCTAAACAACTCAGCGCTAGTTCTACCCCATCTGCTTAATAACCCTTGAAGTAAGCAGTTGGCTCTTCTGGCAGGCTCCGAGGTGATGGCCTCATCCGCGCCTTGTTCCGAGTCGAGGGAAATTCTAGCGCGGCGAAGTTGGTGTTTATGCACTTAAGGTTCTAATCTGTCCGCCTTGCGTGTCAAAATCGCGCAAAACTATAGATTTTCAACAGACTGGTGGATCCGTGGCAAAGAAAATTGCAGCCAAAAAGGTAACAAAGAAGGCAGCGAAGAAACCTGCAAAAAAAGTTGTCAAAAAAATCTCCAAAAAGGTTGCCAAGAAGGCGCCAGCTAAGAAATTAACCAAAAAAGCCCCAGCCAAAAAAGCTGCTCCGGTTAAACGTTCACCAAATATTGTTAAACCATCCTTGGCTAAGAGTGCGAAAAAAGTAGTTGGCAAGCCGTTTCCTGCGAAGCTTCAAAGTACGACAAAGGGAGATTCCACAACTATCACCGTTACCCCTAATGAGGTTGCAGTGACTGAGGTATTGGTCGAAGAGCGCCGATTGACGATGCTTCCACCACCGCGTCCGAACAAATCAATTAAAAAAGGAACCGGACTTAAGCCGATTAAAGGAGCGCCTGCTCCGCTAATTATTTCTGAGGGTGTCGAAAATTGGACTGCTACAGAGATGAAGGCGATGCGTGGGGAGCTTTCAAAGGATCTAACTAGATTGCGTGCCGAACTTGCTGAAGTGGAGAGTGGCATGGAGGATTTAATTAATGCAGAAGGTATGGGCGCTGGCGATGATCAAGCGGATGCTGGAACTAAAACCTTCGAACGCGAACATGAAATGTCTCTTGTTTACAATGCTCGAGATATGGTTATTCAAACCGAAAGAGCTTTAGAGCGAATTGATAATAAAAGTTATGGCCGCTGCGAAGAATGCGAAAATTCTATTGGCAAGGCGCGCCTTCAAGTATTTCCACGCGCAACACTCTGCATGTCATGTAAGCAAAAAGAGGAACGACGCTGAATGTAGTTGTTAGACGAAAGTTGGCAGTGACGGCTTTCTTGGTATTTCTAGCAGATTACTTAACAAAATATGTGGCGGTGAAAGCGCTCAGCGATGAGCCAGTCAAGGTCATTGGTAACTTTCTTAAGTTTGAATTAATTTTCAATACTGGAGCTGCCTTTAGTTTGGCCACTAGTCAAACAATTTTTCTATCAGGTTTTTCGATCGCGGTTGCTGGTGGAATTTTGTATTTCACGACTCGCATTGATTCAATGAAATGGGCACTAGCTCTTGGACTTGTTTTGGGCGGAATATTTGGAAACCTGAGCGATCGAATTTTCCGTAGTCCTGGAGGACTACAAGGCCCAGTTGTTGATTGGATATCAATTCCGAATTGGCCAACATTTAATATTGCCGACAGCGCAGTTGTAATTGGAACTTTCTCCATTGTTACATTAATTTGGTTGAAACTACCTTCAAGATCGGTCACGAAATGAGTCAGGAAAAAGCAGAGCGAGAAGTTCGATTTGTTTCAATACCTGAAGGCCTACATCAAGAACGCGTAGATGCCGCACTTTCTAGATTACTTGGACTCTCAAGATCAACCATCGTGACTTTAATTGAGAATAATGAAGTTAGTCGCAAGGGTAAATCACTTACAAAGTCGGATCGCGTTAACACTGATGATTACTTAGAAATTACGATGCCCGCAATTGCAGGTGAAGCAAAGTTGACCGCAACACCGATTGAGGATTTTAAAGTTGTTTATGATGATTCCGATGTAATTGTTATTGATAAGCCCGCTGGCGTGGCAGCACATCCAAGTCCTGGTTGGCGTGGGCCAACGGTAATTGGTGGTGTTATCGCTGCTGGTTATCAAGTTTCAACAAGCGGAGCAGCCGAACGTCAAGGCGTTGTGCACCGATTAGATGTTGGCACTACTGGATTAATGGTTATTGCAAAGAACGAGAATTCATATAGCAATTTGAAGCAACAGTTTCGCGATCGCACAGTTACTAAGGTTTATCACGCGTTAGTTCAAGGGCATATGGATCCAACTGAAGGAACTATTGATGCACCAATCGATCGCCATCCGCGCGAAGATTATCGCTTCGCTGTTGTTGCAGATGGAAAGCCAAGCATCACGCACTACAAGGCACTTGAATTTTTTCCAGCGGTATCACTTTTAGAAATTGAATTAGAAACTGGACGCACTCACCAAATCCGCGTGCATTTTTCGGCTCTCCGACATCCGCTTGTAGGGGATATGACATATGGTGCCGACCACACAATTGCATCACGGTTAGAAATAACTCGCCCTTGGTTGCACGCGAGAGAATTAAAATTTATCCACCCTTCATCAGGTTCGGAGATAGCTTTCTTCTCGGAGTATCCGCAAGACCTGACACGCTGCCTAGAAATCTTGGCCAAGGGCCAACTCCCAGAAGCTCAGTAGTAATCTCACCTAAATGTCCGCAGATTCCGGCTTCGTCCACTTACACGTTCACACCGAGTACTCGATGCTCGATGGCGCTGCTCGCGTTGATGAATTAGTTAAAGAGGTCGCTAATCAAGGAATGCCAGCGATTGCTATTACTGATCACGGCAATGTTTTTGGTGCGTATGAATTTAATAAGAAAGCGATAGCGGCCGGAGTTAAGCCAATCATCGGAATCGAAGCATATGTTGCACCAGAATCTAGATTTGAGAAGCGACGTGTTAAGTGGGCTGATGGTGGCGAAGATGATGTTTCTGGCGGTGGTGCTTATACCCACATGACACTACTTGCAGAAAATAATGAAGGTCTTTCTAATCTATTTAAGCTTTCTTCCCTCGCTTCACTGGAAGGTTATTACTACAAGCCGCGGATGGATCGAGATCTACTTTCTAAATATGGAAAAGGTCTCATCGCTACAACCGGTTGCCCTGGCGGTGAAATTCAAACTCGCCTGCGCATGGGTGCTTACAAAGAGGCCAAGCAGGCAGCAAGCGAACTTCGAGATATTTTTGGAGCCGAGAATTTCTATCTAGAAATCATGGATCATGGAATTGATATTGAAACCAGAGTCAAGGCCGATTTATTGAAGCTTGGCAAAGAACTTGGGTTACCACTATTGGCTACAAACGATCTGCACTATACGCATCACGAGGATGCTGCTTCTCACGAAGCCCTTCTCTGTGTTCAATCAGGTTCGACACTTGCCGATCCAAAGAGATTTAAATTTGAAAACAATGAGTTCTATTTAAAGAGTGCGCAAGAAATGCGTAAATTATTCTCCGACATCCCAGAGGCCTGCGATAACACCTTACTAATTGCAGAACGTTGCAACATAACTATGCGCGAGAACGAAAATTTATTACCTCAATACTCAGTTCCAAAGGGTGAAACTGAAGATTCTTGGCTACGTAAAGAATCAAATATTGGGTTGCTGGAAAAACTTGAAGGCAAAGTAGAACCCAAGTATCAAGAGCGTCTGGATTATGAATTAGAAGTCATGATCAAGATGGGATTCCCAGGATATTTTCTTGTTGTATCTGATTTATGTTCACATGCAAGAAGCGTTGGAATTCGCGTTGGGCCAGGCCGTGGTTCTGCAGCTGGTTCACTAGTTTCATATGCGCTTGGTATCACAGCGCTTGATCCAATAAAACATGGTCTGTTGTTTGAGCGCTTTCTAAACCCAGAACGTATCTCGATGCCAGATATCGATCTAGATTTTGATGAACGTCGGCGCTCCGAAATGATTGCATATGCCACGCAGAAATATGGTGAAGATCGTGTCGCGCAAATTATTACCTACGGCACAATTAAATCTAAGCAGGCCCTTAAAGATTCAACTCGCGTTTTAGGTTATCCATATGCGATCGGTGACAAATTAACTAAAGCGCTGCCACCTTCTGTCATGGGTAAAGATATTTCACTTGCTGGTGTCTTTGATTCAACTAATGAACGTTATGGCGAAGCGGGCGAATTTAGATCTCTTTATGAATTAGATCCAGATTCAAAACGAATAGTAGATACCGCTCGAGGGCTAGAAGGTTTGAAGCGCCAATGGGGCGTTCATGCTGCTGGAGTAATTCTTAGTAAAGAGCCGCTCCTAGACATAATTCCAATTCATCGACGTGAAGCTGATGGCGCAATTATTACGCAGTTCGATATGGGCGCCTGCGAATCTATTGGCTTATTAAAGATGGACTTTCTTGGACTACGAAATCTTTCAGTTTTAGATGATTGCTTATTAAATATCAAGGCAAATAAGGGAATTGATTTAGATTTAGCAACGCTAACTCTTGATGATGTGAAGACTTATCAATTGCTTGGTCGCGGTGAAACCCTTGGCGTGTTTCAACTAGACGGTGGACCAATGCGGGCATTGCTCCGTCAAATGAATCCAGATTCTTTCGAAGATATCTCCGCTGTGATTGCACTTTATCGACCAGGTCCGATGGGCGTTAATGCGCACAATGATTATGCTGATCGAAAAAATAAACGACAAGAAGTCGTTCCGATTCATCCAGAACTCACTGAGTCGCTCTTTGAAATTTTAGGGGACACCTACGGGCTAATTGTTTATCAAGAACAAGTAATGGCTATCGCGCAGAAAGTTGCGGGTTTTAGTCTTGGTCGCGCAGATCTATTACGTAAAGCAATGGGAAAGAAGAATAAAGATATTCTGGACAAGGAATATGTTAACTTTGAAAAAGGAATGACCGATAACAGATTCTCGAAATCTGCTATCGATAAGTTATGGGAAACACTTATTCCGTTCTCGGACTATGCATTTAACCGGGCACATAGCGCTGGTTATGGCATGGTTTCATACTGGACCGGCTATCTAAAAGCGAATTATCCAACTGAATACATGGCAGCCCTATTAACAAGTGTTCGCGATGATAAGGACAAGAGCGCGCTCTATTTGAACGAATGCCGTCGTATGGGAATAAAGGTCTTGCCACCAGATGTAAACGAATCTCAATCAGATTACACACCACTTGGCAACGATATCCGTTTCGGATTAACAGCAATACGAAATGTTGGCGAGAACGTAGTTTCCTCCATTGTTGGCAATCGCTCAGTCGCTGGGCGTTACGAATCATTCGGAGATTTCTTGGCAAAAGTAGATGCGAATGTCTGCAACAAGAAAACGATTGAATCTTTAATTAAAGGTGGGGCTTTTGATTCACTCAATCATCCGCGCAAGGGTTTGACACTTATCTATCTAGAGGCAATCGACTCTGTTATGGAAGCCAAGCGCGCAGAATCAATCGGGCAATTTGATCTTTTTGGAAGCGGTATGAGTTCTGGAGCCTCCACGATAACTAACGTTGAAATTGATATTCCAAATCAAGAGTGGGATAAGGCGCTTCTTCTGAGTTATGAACGAGAGATGCTTGGGTTATATGTATCGGATCATCCACTCCTTGGCGTAGAACATTTACTTCGTTCCTCAACTGATATGCCGATAAGCCAGATTAACGATGAATCAATTGGCCACGAACAGATTGTCACAATTGGCGGATTGATCACACAAATTCAACGCAAGGTTTCTAGACGCGGTGACTCATGGGCAATTGTGACGATTGAAGATTTGGAAGGCGCTGTTGATGTGATGTTCTTTGCAAATTCTTACACTCAACATTCAATGAATTTAATGGAAGATCGCATCGTTGTGATTCGCGGTCGGGTAGATAAACGCGAAGAGCAAGTAAAAGTTATGGCTCTGGATATGTCCATGCCAGATATTTCGCTCGCCCCAACTGGTCCACTAATAATTTCACTGGATACCCTGCGTTGTACGCCACCGGTAGTAGATCGAATTAAAGAGATACTTCGTTCACATCCAGGTAAGCGCGAAGTTCACTTGAAATTGGATGATGGTCGAAAGAGTCTCGTGATGAAAATCGGCGATGACTTACGCGTAACTGCATCACCAAGTTTGAGCGCTGACTTGAAAGCAATTCTCGGCCCCGACTGTCTGGTTTAGATTAGAATTACGGCGTGAATCCCACCGCCATAAGAACCGTAGATTTTCGTGGGCGTTCGCTGTCAAAAGCCCAATATCGCAGCGAGCTTCCTCGCGCTAAGTTAGATATTGATACTGCGCTATCAAACATTGCCCCGATTTTAGAGACCGTTAAAAGCGCAACTGAAATTGATCTGCTCAATCTCTGTGAAAAATTTGATGGCGTAAGACCAAAAACTATTCGCGTCCCGTTACTTGAAATAACGAGCGCGCTTTCGAACCTTGATCCTGAGATTAGAAGCGCTCTTGAAGAGGCGATTCGTCGAATCACAAAAGCGCATACTGACCAACTTCGAAGCGAAATTTTCACCCAAGTTGTTTCTGGTGGTGAAGTCACGCACAAACAAATACCGGTTGATCGCGTTGGACTTTATGTTCCTGGTGGGCGAGCGGTTTATCCGAGTTCGGTAATTATGAATGTTGTACCAGCACAAATCGCAAAGGTTAAAAGCATTGCGGTTGCATCACCACCGCAAGTTGAAAATGGTGGCCTACCTAATCAAACAATTCTTGCAGCCTGTGCGTTGCTTGGAATAGATGAAGTATATGCAATTGGCGGAGCTCAGGCGATTGCAATGTTTGCTTATGGAGTTGCAGGTGTTTGTGAAAATGTTGACGTAGTAACTGGTCCCGGGAACATTTATGTTGCGGCAGCAAAGCGCGCATTACGAGGAATTGTCGGGATTGATTAGGAAGCGGGACCTACTGAAGTCGCGGTCTTGGCTGATGAAAGCGCCATTGCCGGTGAAGTCGCTGCTGATTTAATTAGTCAGGCTGAACATGATGTTATTGCGGCAGCGATATTGGTCACGGATTCAGTCGCGCTAGCCGATGCGGTAAAGGCGGAATTAGAAATCAGGGTTTCAAAAACAAAGCACGAAGAGCGAATTCGTACTGCACTTTCGGGTGTGCAGTCAGCGATAGTTCTAGTTGATTCGGTTGGGCAAGGTTTAGATGTTGTAACTGGTCCTGGAAACATTTATGTCGCGGCAGCAAAGCGCGCATTACGTGGAATTGTCGGGATTGATTCGGAAGCGGGACCTACTGAAGTCGCGGTCTTGGCTGATGAAAGCGCCATTGCCGGTGAAGTCGCTGC
>CAXNFK010000044.1:0-8944 GCA_964201775.1 Candidatus Nanopelagicaceae bacterium | reverse complement strand
AAATGTAATAGTTGGATTTCCAGGTGAAACCCAAGAAGAGTTTGATGAACTGGTTGATTTCTTATCTCGGGCCCGACTCGATGCAATCGGGGTATTTGGATATTCCGATGAAGATAAGACTGAAGCACTTACCTTGGAAAATAAAGTAGATCAGGACGTGATCAACTCCCGCGTTGAACTGCTTTCGAAGTTAGTAGATGAGTTTTTAATGCAGCGAGCCGAAGAGCGAATCGGCGAACATGTTCGAGTATTGATTGAAGATGAAGATAGCCAAGAAGGCCGGGCAGAACATCAGGGACCGGAAGTAGATGGTTCTACCTTCGTTAAGGGACGAGCAAAGTTTAAAGTCGGAGAGTATGTAGATGCTGTTGTCACCGAAGTGTCCGGTGTAGATTTAATTGCGGTTCCATTATGAAACTTCTGAATCTGCCAAACACATTAACAATTTCTCGCCTGGTCGCAGTTCCATTCTGTTGTTATGCACTTTTCAAGAATGGTGGGGATGATCGTACCTGGCAGATAATTGCCTGGACTGGATTCTTTCTTGTTGGCCTAACCGATTTTCTAGATGGAAAGATAGCTAGATCCAGAAAACAGATTACAAGTTTTGGCACATTTTTGGATCCAGTTGCCGATAAAGTAGCAATTGGCGCCGCAATGGTTGGTCTTTCAATGCAAGGAAAATTGTGGTGGTGGGTAACAATATTGATTCTAGTCCGTGAAGTTTCAGTGACGATTCTTCGGTTAACGGTAATTAAAGATGGCGTAATCCCGGCAAGCAAGGGTGGAAAACTCAAAGCAACTTTTCAAGGCTTTGGTGTCGGCTTTTATATTTTGCCACTACCAACCTGGCTACATATTCCACGTGATGCATTTATGGCGGTCGCAATTTATTTAACCATCACAACTGGGTATGACTATTTCAAAAAGGTATTTAAAAAGTGAAGACCAACCTTGAACTAGCAACAACGGTGGTCAATCAATTAAAAAAATCTGGCAAGACTTTGGCGGTAGCCGAATCGTTAACTGGCGGCGGCTTAGGAGCAGCCATTACCGAAGTTGCTGGTTCATCAGAAGTGTTTCTTGGCGGTATTACAACGTATAGCGATTTAAGTAAGACAAAGTTATTGGAAGTTTCAAAAAAATTGATTACCAAGCACACTGCAGTTTCTGAAGAAGTCGCAAAAGAAATGGCAGCCAATGCCCGCAGTTTATTTAAATCTGATTATGCAATTTCTACGACCGGTGTTGCTGGGCCAGGCAAGGCATATGGAAAAACTGCCGGCACTGTTTGGATGGCCATAGCTAGCAAAAAAGAGGTTATTGCTATCGAACTTTCGATATCTGGCGATCGCGCCACGGTAAGAAATGCCACAATTGAGAGCGCATTAGCCACCTTTTCGCGTATCCTTAGCTTGTGAAACCAGTGACTCTTCTTCGCACCTATATCGGTAGCACCTTGCGCCAAGCGCGCATCTCACAGGGACGTACCCTGCGCGATGTTGCGAAAGCTGCGCGAGTATCTTTGGGATATTTATCTGAAGTAGAACGCGGTCAGAAAGAAGCTTCATCCGAACTTTTAAATTCAATCTGCCAAGCACTTGATCTCTCTTTGTTAACAGTTATGACAGATGTTTCAATCGCTATTCGCGCAACAGAGGCACCTTCACTCAGTGTTGTAGAAGCCGCCGCTTAGCTTTTTAGCTAGCGACGATATTTTCGGATACCGGATTAATCGATGACTTTAGCCCCAGCCCAACGTTCACGAACCGCAATTCTTGCGGGCGCTAAAACTGTCATTGCTGAAGTTGGTTCATTTGAATCAAACATGGTTGATATTGCAGCACGTGCCCAAGTCTCAAGAGCAACGGTTTACAATCACTTTGCAGATAAAGAAGAGATGATGTTTACCCTTCTGGAATCTGAAATTTTGCGCCTTGCTGAATTAGCTGCGAGCGCGCCATCGCCAAAGGATGCGCTACTGGTCCTATCTCGCGAGATCTCAGAGGATAAAGCGCTTCGCAAAATGACCGAGACCGACTCAAAAGATATTGCCGCCTTTGTAACAATTGGCGAGCACCCACTTTGGGCAATCGTTCAGGAATCACTAACCAAGATCTTTGGGCTCAATAATTCGAGTTTGGTTTTACATTGGCTATTGGGCCAAGTTGCATCACCGCTGACCCAGTCCGAATCTGCTCATCAATCAGATCAGCTCGCCAGATCTCTCACGTAACTTTGAACCGGCCGAAATAACTTGCGAATAACAGAGTTACGCGCTCGCATCGCGGATTATTTTCCAGACCCAAATACTTATTCCAGAGATATCGTTCACGCTGAATTAGGTGGCGTTACGGTCGAACAGGCGCTAATTATGGGCCAGGAGCCAGGAGATATCTGGAAGGGCGTAGTCGCTCATAATCCAGAGATGCCAGCCAAATTTAGATAGTTAGATTTTTAGATAGTTAGATTTAACTTGCCGTCGGTCGGCGTGTTGTTGCCATTCGAACAGGTGTTCGGCTACCCTTATCCCATTCGCGCCAATAGCTTTAAAGTTAAAAGCCCGGATATACCCAGCCTGAGCGGTTCCACATTTCCGCAGATGCCTAGCCTCTGCCGTCGGTGGCCTTCCGTACCTTCAGGACCGATAACGATGATCGATGAAAGGTCAAAAAATGGCTAAAGAACAGCCGGATAAACAATCTGAGAAACTAGATAAATCAAACTCAGATCGCAGTAAAGCCTTAGACAGTGCACTTGCCCAAATCGAGCGTCAATTCGGTAAGGGTTCAGTTATGAAGATGGGCGATCGCGGCCCACAAGTTGTTGAAGTAATTTCAACTGGTTCAGTTGCGCTAGATATCGCACTTGGAATTGGTGGCCTACCTCGTGGTCGTATCGTAGAAATTTACGGACCAGAATCTTCAGGTAAGACAACTGTTGCACTTCATGCAATTGCTAATGCACAGAAAGCTGGCGGCATCGCAGCATTTATTGATGCCGAGCATGCACTTGATCCAGAGTATGCCCGCAAATTGGGCGTCGATATTGATGCACTATTAGTTTCACAACCAGACACCGGTGAACAAGCACTTGAGATCATGGATATGTTGGTTCGCTCTGGCGCAATCGATGTAATCGTTGTTGACTCAGTTGCCGCACTTACACCTCGCGCAGAAATTGAAGGCGAGATGGGTGATTCACATATGGGCTTGCAGGCACGTTTGATGTCACAAGCACTTCGTAAAATTACTGGTGCACTTCACCAATCAAATACCACCGCAATTTTCATTAACCAATTGCGCGACAAGATCGGTGTTTTCTTTGGAACTCCAGAGACTACAACAGGTGGAAAAGCTCTTAAGTTCTACGCTTCAATCCGTCTTGATATCCGTCGTATCGAAACTCTTAAAGATGGCAATGATGCAGTTGGAAACAGAACTCGCGTCAAAGTTGTTAAGAACAAGATGGCCCCACCATTTAAGCAAGCTGAATTCGATATTATTTACGGAGTCGGAATCTCACGTGAAGGCTCGCTAATCGACCTCGGCGTTGAAGTCGGCGTCGTAAAGAAGGCTGGCGCTTGGTACACCTACGAAGCAGATCAGCTTGGTCAAGGAAAAGAGAATGCTCGTGCGTTCTTGATTGATAATCCTGATCTAGCAAATGACATCGAGAAAAAGATTCGCGAACATTATGTTCCAATCGTTGTTGATGCTGAATTAGTAGCTGCAATTGATGAAGCAACCGCTGAGGTTGATTTCTAAGCTAGTTAAGAAATCCAAAATGATTAATAATAAAGAGATTGAGGCAGATCCCTACTCTTTCGCACTTACGACTGCGCACTATGCGTTGGCGCCAAGAGCGAAGAGTAGGGCCGAGCTTCATGCCCATCTCAAAAAGCGTGGCGTTGAAGATGAAATCGCAGCCGCAGTTCTAGACGAATTAGAACTTCAAGGTTTGCTTAACGACCTGGAATTTGCGCAAATTTGGAGTGAATCTAGACAGCGCCAGAAGAAGTTATCAAAGCGCTCTATAGCTCAGGAATTAAAATTTAAAGGGGTATCTCAAGACATTATTGACGAGACCCTAGAGAACATTGATGATGAAGATGAGTACAAGATGGCCTTCACCTTGGCAGAGCGCAAATATCGTTCCTGCTCACACCTCGATCATGATGTTGTTTATCGCAGGGTTCATGGCTTGCTCTCTCGTAAAGGATTTAGTCATTCAATATCTGGTCGTATTATGCGTGAATTATTAGGAAGCAACGATAGATAAGTAAGATTGCTTTCGTGAGCACCCAATTACAGGCCAGATCCTTTGTGGTTGAAACCTATGGCTGCCAGATGAATGCACATGACACCGAACGAATCTCGGGGCTATTACTTGATGCAGGTTATGTGCAGGCACTTGAGGGAAGTGACCCAGATTTAATTGTTTTCAATACTTGCGCTGTTCGCGAAAATGCCGACAACAAACTTTACGGAAATTTATCTTTCTTAGCACCACGCAAGAAGAGTGACCCCAACTTTCAAATCGCTGTTGGTGGTTGCATGGCGCAGAAAGATCAAGAGTCCATTATTAAGCGAGCGCCTTATGTTGATGTCGTATTTGGAACCCACAACATCGGTTCACTACCAACGCTGCTAGAACGTGCCCGAATTGAAGAAGAATCTCAAGTTGAGATTAAAGAGTCGCTAGAACATTTTCCTTCGACGCTACCTGCACGTCGTCATTCGGCATTTAGCGCCTGGGTTTCAGTATCAGTTGGCTGCAATAACACCTGCACATTTTGCATCGTTCCTTCGCTTCGCGGTATTGAAAAAGATCGCAGTGAAGCCGATATTTTGAATGAGATTAAAGCTGTTGTTGATCAGGGCGTAATTGAAATAACTTTGCTCGGGCAGAATGTAAATGCATATGGTGTTGAAGTTGGAGATCGTGGGGCGTTTGCAAAATTACTCCGCAAATGTGGCGAGATTCCTGGGCTAGAGCGCGTTCGCTTTATGTCACCACACCCACGAGATTTCACTGATGATGTAATTGCCGCAATGGCCGAAACACCAAATGTCATGCCACATCTACATATGCCGCTGCAATCGGGTTCTGACCGTATTTTGCAGGCGATGCGCCGCTCTTATCGAAGCGATCGCTACTTAGGAATTATTGAAAAAGTTCGCACCGCGATTCCAGCATCAACAATCACTACAGACATAATTGTGGGATTCCCGGGAGAAACCGACGCAGATTTCCAAGCGACTATGGATCTTGTGAAGCAAGCTAAATTCTTAGCGGCATACACATTCCAATACTCAAAGCGACCAGGGACTCCGGCGGCAACAATGCCAGATCAAATAAGTGGTTCAGTTATGAAAGAACGCTACGACGCATTGCATATTTTGCAGCAAGAGATGTCACAAATAGTTAATGAACAAGTTCTTGGAACTGAACAAGAAATATTGGTTGCAGATTATGAAGGTCGTCGCGATGATGGCAAGGCTCGCATGACTGGGCGAACCAAGGATTTTAGATTGGCACATTTTGCTGTCGAGGAATCAAATATGCCACGTCCCGGCGATGCGGTTGTAAGCAAAATTAGTAAAGCTTCACCGAATTTTATTTTGGCAGAAGGTGCGCCAATCTCAGTTCGTAAAACTCTTGGGGGAGATGCCACTGAAGCACGGAGCAAAGAGAGTGGTTCAACAGCAATCATGGTTGGTATGCCTACACTTTCACAGCTAAAGGCCCGTTCTTAATTTATGAGCAAGTTAGTAATTATTAGTGGCGCAACTGCTACGGGTAAAAGTGAATTAGCAATTGAAGTCGCAAGAGAAATTGGCGCCGAAATCATCAGTGCGGATTCCATGCAACTCTACAAAGGTATGGATATTGGAACTGCAAAATTAACAATGGCAGAGCGCCAAGGCATAACTCATCATTTATTAGATCTGGTTGATGTAAAAACCGATGTAACTGTCTCTTGGTATCAAGAATCCACTCGGGCGAAAATCGACGAATTGCGCGGTGTCGGCAAGAGCGTTGTTGTAGTTGGTGGAACTGGGCTTTATATAAAGGCAATATTGGATGATTTAAATTTCCCAGAAACTGATCCAGAAGTTAGGATGAAATTAAACCAAGAGGCCGAAAAAATTGGTGGCGATGCAATGCATCAGAAGCTAGCCAAGTTAGATCCTGCAGCAAGTTTGGCAATTCCAAAGGAGAATGTGCGTCGGGTTATTCGCGCATTAGAAGTGATTGAAATAACTAGCAAACCATTTACCGCAATCTTGCCTCGAGAAGATTCAACTAAGTATCCAGATGCAATGCAATTTGGGTTAGCGATGGATCGCGAAAGCTTGGATATTCGAATTGATAGCAGAGTTGCAACGATGTGGGAAGCCGGTTTTGTAGATGAAGTTGAGGAATTAATCAATCAAGGAATACTCGAAGGCAAAACCGCCCAGGCAGCGATTGGCTATGCCCAAATTATTCGAATGAAGCATGGTTCCATGTCTCAAGAAGAGGCAATTGAAGATACTGCAAGGGCTACTCGGCAATATGCCCGCCGCCAAGAAACTTGGTTCAGCCGGGATCTTCGAATTACCTGGCTTAGCGCGACATCAAATCTTTCAGAGCGCAAGGCTTCTCTCCTACAGGCTATTCTCAAATCATGATTGGAACTTACGGACACGGTACCGAAAATGACTTTGTCTTAATTTTCGACCCCGAAAACAATTTAGAGATAACTTCCGAACAGGTTAAGGCAATTTGTAACCGTAAAACTGGAGTTGGCAGTGACGGTTTAATTCGCGTCGGAAAAGTAGATGGTAAATGGTTTATGGATTACCGCAATAGCGATGGCTCAATCGCAGAAATGTGCGGAAATGGGATTCGCGTGATGGCTAAGTATTTACTTGAGAAGGGCCATCAAGCATCTGGAATCTTTCCAATTAATACTCGCGATGGCATGAAATATTTATCAGTTCCAGAAACTGGTGACATAACAGTAAATATGGGACAGATTCGCGAAGTATTTGGTGAAATCTCTGCGACTACAAATGGCCATACCTGGACTGGATACAACATAGATATGGGAAATCCACATGCAGTTGTCTTCGTGGAAGACATTAATGAAGTTGGCGACTTATTAACTGCTCCTATAGTTGAACCAGCTGATGAATATCCAGATGGGGTAAATGTTGAATTCGTTGAGTTCTTACCCAATGGCGAGTTAAAAATGCGGGTTCATGAACGCGGTGTTGGCGAAACTAAATCTTGTGGAACAGGAACCTGCGCAGTTGCACTTGCTGCAACTCTCTCCAAGGGAAAGCGGCTGCCATCGAACTGGATTATCAATCCACCGGGCGGTCGATTAAGTGTCGAAATTGATTCACACAACAATGCAATTCTTACCGGACCTGCAATCTTGATTAGTGACTTTGATTTGAGTAAGTATTTGTGAGCAATGACAAATTAGATATCGATGCGCTTCTAGCTGATTCAGCACGCGTTGCTGCCGAGTTCGATGCCGAAGAGAATAAAGTTGAAGATTGGGAGAGCAATCAAGCAGATCTGCAAGATCGGCAAGCACTTCGCAGAGTTTCCGGACTTTCAACAGAACTCGAAGATGTATCCGATGCGGAATACCGGCAACTTCGATTAGAGAAAGTTGTTTTAGTTGGTGTCTGGGTAGAAGGCACTTCGCAAGATGCCGAAAATTCCTTGAAAGAACTCTCTGCCTTAGCGCAAACAGCAGGCTCTGAAGTTATGGCTGGACTCATACAGCGACGCGATAAACCAGACCCCGCAACTTTTATTGGATCTGGAAAAGTTTTGGAACTTCGCGAAGCAGTTGTAAACAGTGGCGCAGATACCGTCGTATGTGATGGCGAACTTTCACCAGCGCAGCTTCGTAACTTAGAAGGCAAAGTAAAAGTTAAAGTTATCGATCGCACGGCGCTAATTTTGGATATTTTTGCACAGCATGCAAAGAGTCGTGAAGGTAAGGCGCAAGTTGAATTAGCGCAGATGACTTATCTTCTTCCAAGACTTCGCGGTTGGGGTGATTCGCTTTCGCGCCAGGCAGGTGGAATTGGTGGCCGCGGTCCTGGTGAAACAAAGATTGAAACCGATCGCCGTCGTATCAACGACAAGATGGCAAAGCTACGGCGCGAAATCAAAGAGATGAAAACTTCTCGCGATACCAAACGTCAAGAGCGCCGTCGCAATAACATTCCATCAGTTGCAATCGCGGGCTACACAAATGCTGGTAAATCTTCACTAATGAATCGATTAACTGATGCTGGTGTCTTGGTTGAAAATGCTCTGTTCGCAACGTTGGACCCGACAGTTCGGAAAACTACATCATCAGATGGTCGTATTTATACCTTGTCGGATACCGTCGGTTTCGTTCGACACTTACCGCACCAATTGATTGAAGCATTTAAATCAACACTGGAAGAGGTATCGGGCTCTGACCTAATTGTTCACGTTGTAGATGGCGCACACCCAGATCCGCAGGAACAAATTCGCGCAGTGCGCGCTGTTATAAACGAGATTGGCGGCGGTGAAATTGCTGAAATCATTGCGATAAATAAGGCAGATGTTGCGCCTCCAGAAAAACTAATGCAACTGCTTAGAGAAGAACCAAACAGTTTTGCATTTTCTGCGCGCACCGGATTTGGAATCGAAACCCTGGTGGCTGCTATTGAAGCTGCACTTCCTAGACCAAGAGTAGAAATCAAGACCGTAATTCCCTTTAGTCGTGGCGATCTCGTGTCAGCAATCCATGAGCGCGGTGAAATTTTTACCGAAACTTATCTACCCGAAGGCACGTCAATACATGCGCTAGTCGATGGCTCGCTTGCAAAGATTATCGAGAATCTCAAATGACCGAAAAAGTTATTGCCGCAATCAAACGAGGTGAAGTTGTAATTCTTCC
>CAXNFK010000043.1:0-9189 GCA_964201775.1 Candidatus Nanopelagicaceae bacterium | reverse complement strand
TTAGCCAATTAAATAATAACCGTGGACTTGGTCCGGTTGGAGCAATTGGAATCATTTGTTCAATGATCACAATTCTTACTCTTCTTCCTGCGCTACTTGTTATTTTCGGTCGCTGGATATTCTGGCCAAAGGTCGCCCGATTCGGTGATGCTGATGAGAAATTAAGTGGTGCTTGGGCCAAAGTAGGAGCAGCAACTGCTCGCCATCCACGTAAGTATTGGATCGGCGCAACTGCAATTCTGATTGTTCTTGCTGGTTTCTCTTCAACGCTAAATGCTACGGGCCTTGCAACTATTGATTCCTTTACCAAGCGAACAGATTCAGTAGTGGGCCAAGAAGAATTACTCAAGCATTTTCCTGGTGGCCAAGGACAGCCAACGCAAGTTGTTCTGAAAGAAACTCTTGCCCCAGCTGCAATTGCAAAATTGAAATCTAACCCAGGCGTTGACTCTGTTGAAGCTATGGTCATGGGGTTTGCTGTTCCAGGTCAACCGCTTCCACCAACCAAAGTTGTTGACGGAAACATTCTGCTGAATGTGACTCTGAAATATGCCCCGGATTCGAAGGAAGCTATTGCAATGATTCCTGGTCTGCGTGCAGATATGGAGAGTCTAGATCCAACAATTCTTGTTGGTGGATCAACTTCAGTTAGTTATGACATCAATAAAGCTTCTGAGCGCGATCGAAATCTAATTATCCCAATTGTTCTATTACTAATTGCGATTATTTTAGGTTTCTTGCTGCGTTCAATTTATGCAGCGGTCCTTCTGTTGGGAACTGTAGTTATATCGTTCTTCGCAACTCTCGGAGCCTGCGCAATTGTCTTCAACCACGTCTTTGGTTTTGCTGGGGCAGATCCAGCTTTCCCACTGTTCGCATTTATCTTCCTGGTAGCACTCGGAATCGACTACAACATCTTCTTGATGACCCGAGTTCGTGAAGAGTCAATCAAGATGGGAACTCGTGCAGGTATGACAAAGGCGCTAACCGTTACAGGTGGTGTGATTACATCAGCGGGAATCGTTCTGGCTGCAACCTTCGCAGTTCTTGGAATTTTGCCTCTTGTATTTCTTGCCGAACTTGGCTTTGCAGTCGGCTTTGGAGTTCTGCTCGATACCATGCTTGTTCGCTCGATTTTAGTTCCGGCACTCGTGCATGAAATTGGGCCAAAAGTTTGGTGGCCTTCAAAACTTCAGTTCCACGGCAAGTCTGTTCAGTCTGTTAAGTGAGGTAAGTGAGTAAATCAGTTGTAGTAGTTGGCGCAGGTCTAGCTGGTCTAACCTGCGCTATCTATTTACAACGTTCAGGTGTTGAAGTAACAGTTCTTGAAGCAAGTGATCGAGTTGGTGGTCGAGTTAAGACCGATTCGGTAAATGGTTTCCTCTTTGATCACGGATTTCAAGTAATCAATCCCAATTATTCTGAGATAAAGCGACTCGATGCGCTATCTGGAATTGATTTCGTCGAAATTTTTAACAATCTACGAATAATTGAAAACGCCGGCGAATCGAGAATTGGATTAAGCCACCCAATTACTACGCTTAAGGTTGGTTCAATCGGGGAGAAGATTGCCTTCGTTAATTTTCTGGCTAGTAAATCAAAAAACGGAAACCTCGGTCAGAGCGCAGAAAAGTTTGTAAATCTTTATTCGAGAGTTCTATCGCCATTCTTGCGGGGAGTTTTCTTAACCAACCCAGATTTAATTCGCGCCGACATTGCACGGGAAATTATTCGTTCTTTTATTCTAGGCCGGCCAGGTGTCCCCGAAACTGGTGTGGGCCAACTGAGCGAAGCGTTGGCAGATCACGTTTTAAATGTGAAGCTAAATGCCCGGGTTGATGAAATTAGGAGGGGGAGTGTGCGTGGAAATTTTGGCACTATTAAATGTGACGAAATTGTTGTTGCAACTGATTTAACAACGGCGGCCCAGATGCTAGATCATGGTGAACTCCCAAAAACTTATACTTCAACTACTTGGTATCACGCAACTGGTGATGAAATTTCTGATGACAACTATTTGGCCTTGGATGCAAAGAGTTCGGTTGTGAATTCATTAGTCATTTCTAAGGTGTCTAAAAGCTATGCTCCGGCTGGAATAAATTTGGTTTCGAGCACCACAATTGCACCGATTTCTGAAAGTGAAGTTCGAAAAGAACTCTCGAAAATTTGGAAGTGCGAGACTCGAAATTGGGATTTAGCCGCACGCTATGAAATTAAACAATCACTACCACTGCGATTTGATTTAGATGTTTTGAATCGTAACCCAGAAATTAGTGAAGGAATTTATGTTGCCGGAGATCACCGAAGTGTGCCATCTCAAAATGGAGCAATGAGATCAGGTCGACACGCAGCTTTAGAAATTATTTAGCAGGAGTTACTAGGGTTTCTAGCGCGTGAGTTAAGTGTGGATAGTCAAAGTTAAAACCATCAGCCAAAAGCGCTTCAGGAAGAATTCGTTTCGATCCTAGGATTTCAGTAGAGAAACCACCCAGTGCAATTTTCAAAGCCAGACTTGGTGTCGGGAAGAGTGCTGGTCTATGCATAGCTCGTGCAAGAGCTGCCGTAAATTCCTGATTTGTTGATGGATTTGGCGCAGTTAAATTCACTGGGCCAGAAATCTTAGATTCCATTAGATGACAGATTGCGCGAACTTGATCGTGCAAGGTAATCCAAGACCACCATTGTTTTCCATTTCCAAGTTTTCCGCCAAGACCAAATCGGAAAAGTGGAATCATTCTTCCAAGTGCGCCACCAGTTGGATCTAAAACTAATCCAGTTCTTATCTTTACAGTTCGCACATCCCCAGCAAGATCTGCAGCGCCTTCCCATTCCCGACAGACAGCAGATAGAAAATCATCGCCGCCGCGGTCTGCTTCAGTAACTGCGCGGTTCCCGGTCTCGCCATACCAGCCGATTGCACTTGCTGAAATAAAAACCGATGGTTTAACTGTCGCAACTGCATTTGCAATTGCAGTTGTTCCTAGAAGTCTGGAATTTAAAATTGTTGATTTATATTTTTTTGTCCAACGCTTATCGCCAACACCCGCACCGGCAAGATGAATTACTGCATCTACGCCTTCAAGCGCAGTTAGATCAACGGTTCCTGCTTTTGGATCCCAAGTTATTTCGTCTCTAGCTATTGCCGGACGTCGAACGAATCTTTGAACCGTGTGTCCTTCGTTGCGAAGATGACCAACTAACGCGGTTCCGATTAATCCGGATGCGCCAGTAACCGCTACGCGTTGTGGCGGAAGGCGAGTTGCCATACTTAGGAAAGACCCAAGTCAGATTCGAAACGTCCACCTTCTAGACGTTCTTTAAGAGTTACTAAGAATCTTGCAGCATCTGCGCCATCTACAACTCGGTGATCATATGAGAGTCCAAGGTAAACCATGGAGCGAACTGCAATAGTTTCGCCGCCATCAGTGCCCTTCATAACCATTGGGCGTTTAACAACTGCACCAAGGCCAAGAATTGCTACCTGAGGTTGATTAATAATCGGAGTATCGAATAGCGCGCCGCGACTTCCAGTATTAGTGATTGTGAAAGTTCCGCCACCAAGTTCGTCTGGTGAAATTTTATTATCGCGAGTTCGTGCTGCAACGTCAGTTATTTTGCGTGCAACACCACCGATATTCAAGTCACCAGCATCGCGAATTACCGGAACCAATAGCCCACGTTCGGTATCAACTGCAATTCCAAGATGTTCTGCGCCGTGATAAGTAATTTGGTCTCCGGTAACTGAAGAGTTCAATACTGGATGTTGTTTAAGTGCCTCACATACTGCAACGGCAAAGAATGGTAAGTATGTCAGTTTTGTGCCTTCGCGAGCTTCAAATGAAGCCTTCGCGCGATCACGCAAACGAGAAATGGCAGTCACATCAACTTCAATAACTGTTGTTAGTTGCGCACTCACGTGAAGTGATTCAAGCATGCGTTCTGCAATAACTTTGCGAAGTCGAGACATCGTTACGGTAGTTCCACGCAATGGTGAAACTGCAACTGGTGCAGCACTTGCTGCCACAACTGGACCCGCAGCAACAGGTGAACTTTGGAATACCGCCGCCTTAGGAGCAGCTGCTAAAACATCTTCTTTACGAATGCGGCCACCAATGCCGGTGCCCTTTACCTTTGAAAGATCTACGTTATTTTCAGCAGCAAATTTACGAACAATAGGTGTTACATAAGCATCATCATTAGAAACTGCAACAACAGGTGCAGCTTGAACAACTGGCGCAGATGGAGGAGTTACTGGTGCGGCTGCAACAACTGGCGCACCGGCGCCTCCAATAACTGCAAGACGGGCACCAACTGGAACGGTTGAATCAACTGCAACATCAATAGAAACCAGAGTTCCTGATGCTGGAGATGGAATTTCAGTATCAACTTTGTCGGTAGAAACTTCTAGAAGAGCTTCATCAACTGTTACTTGATCGCCAACGTTTTTTAACCAACGTGTAACAGTTCCTTCGGTAACAGATTCACCAAGTGCTGGCATCGTGACAATTGTTCCGGCTGAATTCGCAGCGGCAACTGGAGCAGGTGATGGAGTTACAGGTGCAGCAACTACAGGTGCAGCAACTACTGGCGCGGCAGGTGGTGGAGTAGCAGCACTAGTTGCGCCATCAGCAATCACAGCAAGTTCTGCACCAACTGCAACTGTTGAATCAACAGCAACAACAATTTTCTGCAAGATTCCAGCAACTGGAGATGGAATTTCAGTATCAACTTTGTCGGTAGAAACTTCTAGGAGTGGCTCATCAACGGCCACCATGTCGCCTTCGTTTTTCAACCAACGCGTAACAGTTCCTTCAGTTACCGATTCGCCAAGTGCTGGCATCGTTACAGAAAAGGTCATTTTATTTTCTCCCGTTACCCGTGTGCATGTAGTGGTTTACCAGCAAGTGCTAAGTGTGCTTCGCCAACTGCTTCGGAAAGCGTTGGGTGGGCATGAATCAATGAAGCAACATCTGATGCTTCTGCTTCCCAGTTGAATATTAATTGTGCTTCGGCCAAAAGTTCGCCAACTCGGGCGCCAACCATGTGAATTCCAAGAACTGGGCCATTTTTTGCGGCTACTAATTTAATTGCGCCAGCAGTCTTGAGAATTTGAGCCTTGCCGTTTCCAGCCAAGTCGTAATTCAATTCCACAACATCATGTCCACGTTCTTTTGCCTGAGCAGTAGTAAGACCAACAGATGCAACTTCTGGTTCAGAATATGTAACGCGAGGAACACCATCGTAATTAATTGGACGTGGATTCAAACCACCAATTTCTTCGGCAACCAAAATTCCTTCACCAAAGCCAACATGCGCTAATTGCAAGGTTGGAATCAAATCGCCAACTGCCCAAATGCCTGGAACGTTTGTGCGGCACTTGTTATCAACGATCACATACCCGCGATCCATAGTTAAGCCAGCTTCTTCATAACCTAGATTCGCTGAAACTGGTCCACGACCTACGGCTACAAGGAGAACTTCGGCGGTAAATGTTTTTCCATCTTCAAGGCTTACGGTTACGCCCTTCGCGTCTTTGCTTGCAGACTTAAAACGAGTACCAAGTTCAAAATTAATGCCACGTTTTCTAAATGCGCGTTCTAGCCCCTTGCTTGATGATTCATCTTCAAGTGCGATCAAATGAGGCAGGCCTTCAATGATTGTTACTTCGGCGCCAAATGATTTCCAGACGGATGCAAACTCGCAGCCAATAACTCCGCCTCCCAAAACAATTACGCTTTTAGGAACTCGGTCCATTGAAATTGCTTGTTCGCTAGTAATTATCTGGGTGCCATCGATATCTAGGCCAGGGAGTGTCTTTGGGTATGAGCCAGTTGCTAAAACAATATTTTTTCCGGTGTATTTAACGCCATTTACTTCAACTTCGTTCTTGTAAACTAAACGACCATGTCCTTCAATATATGTAACGTTTCGGGATTTAACTAAGCCTTGCAAACCTTTATGTAATTTTGAAACTACGCCATCTTTGTAAGCGTTTACTGCCAACATATCGATTCCAATAAACTGAGTATTTACTCCGAAATCTGAGGAGTGGCGCGAACTGTCGGCAACCTCTCCGGCATGAAGTAGGGCTTTGGTTGGGATACAACCGCGGTGCAGACAAGTGCCACCAAGCTTGTTCTCTTCGATCAAGGCGACGCTTAAACCAAGTTGCGATGATCGTAGGGCGCAGGCGTATCCGCCGCTGCCACCACCAAGAATTACTACATCAAATTGCGACACAAAGCGCCTTTCATTAATTACTGCTAATCACCCAGGAAACTTGAGCCTAATCTTGCCACGAAATCCGTCAGAGCCTAATTCGCAAGAAGTTAACTATTTGCGCGAACGAGGAGCTTGTGATGAAGCCGACTCAATCAAGGTAACCAGGGATCTAAGCGCTATTCCAGTGCCACCAACCGGGGTATATCCATGTGCCGTGGCCTCGTTATAAGAAGGACCAGCAATATCTAAATGCAGCCAGGCAAGTTCTGGGTCGATGAATTCCTTTAAGAAGAGACCAGCAACCAACATTCCGCCCATGCGATCTCCAATGTTTGCAAGGTCTGCAACAGGTGAATCAAGGGAGGCTCGAAGCTCTTCGGGAAGTGGCATCGGCCAGAATGCTTCGCCTGCTTTTTCTGAGGCCGCTAAAAACTCTTGAGAAAATTCCAAATTGTTTGTCATAACAGCGCTGGTTCGAGTGCCGAGTGCAACAACTTGGGCACCAGTAAGAGTTGCAACATCAATGATTCCAGTTAGGCCGCCAGATTTCTTTCCAACTTCTTGCGCTCGCACTAGGGCATCGGCCAAAACTAACCGACCTTCGGCATCTGGGTTTAGAACTTCAACAGTCTTGCCACCGTAAATACTTATGATGTCACTCGGCCTGGTTGCATTTTCGCTAACCATATTTTCGGCAAGTGGCGCCCACGCATCAATTGCGATTGGCAATTTCAATTCTGCGATTGCAAAGATTGCTGCGATAACAGCCGCGGCTCCACTCATGTCGCTCTTCATTGCTTCCATGCCGTTAGCGGGTTTTAGAGCAAGACCACCGGTATCGAAAGTAATTCCCTTACCGACAAAGGCGTAGCGGGATTTTGCTTTGCTTGGATTATATGAAACGCGAAGTAAGCGCGGTGGATTGGCAGAACCTTGTCCAACACCAATTATTCCACCATAACCCTGAGCCTTAAGAGTTGCCTCATTTAATATTTCTACTTTTAAGCCAAGGGGTGTTGCGATTTTCTTCATACGCAAACAGAATGAATCGGGAGTGAGGTGACTTGGGGGAGTGTTAATTAAATTTCGAACAGTTGCGGTGTGACGACCGATTATTTCTGCTCGAACCAGAGCCCGTTTTACCGCAGCATCAGTTGTTGACTTCGTTGCTATAACAATTTGCGTTAATGGCTCTTTGAAATCTGGCTTAGTACTTGATCTGAATTCGTTAAATGCATAAGAGCCAAGTGCAGCGCCTTCGGCAACCGCTGAAATTTCGGCGAGGGTAGATGCGGGAAGTGCGAATGTAGCGGCAGCTTGACCTGCTAATGCGCGAGCAGCCGAACCAGCAGCTCTGCGTAAAGTTTCAGGATCATATTTTTTAGAAGTTTCACCTAAACCAGTGAAATAAATAGTCTGTGGCTTACTAAATGGAACCTTAACAATCTCATCAACTTTTCCAGTTGCCCCAAGATTCTTCAAAATTTCTAGCAAAGCCTTTTCGTTTACTGTGATGGCGCCGGACTCAATCTTCAGTTTTCCGTTTGCTCCTGAAAGTCCGATTACTGCGTATGGAGTTGCGATCGTAGATGCCAACTTCAACGCTTTCATATTTTCTCCTATTTATGTCCTGATGAACTTCAATTAAAGTTAGTCGAACTATAAATCAACTTCCTTGGATTGCCTAAGTTTAAGATAAGTTTGCCTCATGAAATCCCCGCTATATGACTGGCATAGCGCCATGGATGCAAAGTTGGCGGACTTTGGTGGTTGGGATATGCCAATCGAATATCCAAAGGGAGTTGCCGGATTTAGTGGCGGCACACTTGCTGAACATGCAGCGGTTCGGGAGCGAGTTGGAATATTCGACGTTTCACATCTTGGAAAAATTAGCGTCAAAGGTCCTGGGGCGAAGGCCTTTGTAAATAGCATGGTCACAAATGATTTAAATCGAATTACATCTGGCCAAGCCCAATACAACTTATTTTGCAATGACAAGGGTGGCGTTATTGATGACCTTATTGTTTACGAATTTGCGGACGATGACATCTTCATTATTCCTAACGCTTCAAATTGTGCGCAGGTAGCTGAAGATTTGATAAATACCGCACCAAGTGAAATTACCGTAAAAAATATTCATCAGGATTACGCCGTTTTAGCAGTGCAGGGGCCAGATAGTTCCAAGGTATTAGCGGGACTTGGCATCAACTTGAATCTGGATTACATGTCTTTCGCAAAAATTACTCTGCCAAACCATAAGGACCTCGGAGAAGTAATAGTTTGTCGCACTGGCTACAGTGGCGAATTCGGTTACGAACTTCTTCCCACTTGGAATTGCGCAGAAGAACTCTGGAAGATTTTGGTTTCAGAGATTGCAAAATTTGATGGCAGAGTCTGTGGGTTAGGTGCACGAGATACGTTGCGCACGGAGATGGGATATCCGCTTCACGGGCATGAATTGTCTTTAGAAATTTCTCCAGTTCAAGCAAGCGCTAACTGGGCTGTTGTGTTTTCTAAAGCGAAGTTTCGCGGAAAAGCGGCTCTTGAAATCGAAAAGGCTAATGGTCCAGCCAGAGTGCTTCGTGCGCTTAAATCGAATGATCGAGGAATCCCAAGAGCGGGAATGCCAGTTATGGATGCAACCGGCGCAGTCATTGGTGAAGTTACAAGTGGAACTTTCTCACCCACGTTAAAAGTAGGCATCGCACTTGCCTTGGTTAAGCCAGAATTCAAATTAGGAGATCAGGTCCAAATCGATGTGCGTGGACGAATGAGTAGTAGCGAAATAGTACGAGCACCATTTGTAGAATCACACGTGCGTTAGTTATTTGGTTAGTTACTTAAATCTTTCTTAGCAACAATTACTGGACGGCCAGAATCAAGAGTAAACACGTTGATTCTATTTTCGAATGCAGTTTTCAACTCTGGGGAGTGGATGACAAAATCTGATGTTCCATTTAGAAGAAC
>CAXNFK010000042.1:0-9200 GCA_964201775.1 Candidatus Nanopelagicaceae bacterium | reverse complement strand
TCTAAAGCAGAACAGACTCATATGGATTTAATGCGCGGGCTTCTAAAGACTTACGGAATCAAAGATCCAACCATTGGCAAAGCGGTTGGAAAGTTTAATAATGCTTCATTGGCTGCCCTATACAAGAAGTTAATTGCAGATGGCAGTGTTTCACTTGTTGCAGCTCTCAATGCAGGAATTGCTGTTGAGAAGAAGGATATTGCCGACATCGACAAGATTCTTAAGACTAAACAACCAGATGATGTTAAGTATGTTTTAGACCGCTTACTTGCCGGTTCTTACAATCACTTGGCGGCGTTTACTCGCTAATAGGTTAAGTTGATCCGAAAAAGGTCACCACTAAAATTAGTGGTGACCTTTTCTTATCATTTTAATCATTTTCAGATTTATGGCGACAAAACGCCAAAATTGTAAAAATAGATTCTTGCGAAAACGTAGAGTCTTTGCAGTTGGCAATGGTGCGTGCTTAATGCTTTCGGTTTCGTTATCCATACTTTTCCTTACTCTGGAATCAAAAACCAGCCGAAGCGGGCTTTTGCCTTATAGATAAACATGTAATGCAGAAGTAATTTAATCCAATGACCAGCTAATCCAATTTCGCCAAAAGTATCTTCTACGCTTCGACCGGTATTTGGAAACTTTAAATAGTCAGGAACAACTGGAAACATTGTCATAGAAGCAGCGCTACCTTTTCGTAATCCAGATCCCGCAGATGCCACACAAGCTGCGCCCATTTCTGCCATTGAGGCCGTGTGAACTTTTGCGCTATTCCCAGATTTGATCATTGCCGCAATATTAAGCGCGGCAACTTTCCCCATAATTCCTGATGGCATGCCAGTTCTTGGTGGCGAAGGAGCTACCAGCGTGCCATTCGGTGATTTTCGAGGTTTCGAAATTTGATGTGGAGGCGCAAAGGCAATCCCAACTGCAAATATATTGGGGTAGTTAGGCACTTGATAAGTCTTTGGCCAATCTGAAGCTAGCCATTCTTCATAAGGCTTTCCACTGTAATCAGCATCAACTTTCATGAAGCCGCTTTGTGCAAAAATTTCGCTTGAAATATCTGTACCATCTTTTTCAAAGGCCTTCATGTCCACACCTCTAAATGGTGGTAATAACATTGCAAAGTCAAAGAGCAAAGTCCCCTTTGTGCCATCTACAAGTTCGTAATGAATAAGACCAGCTTCAATTTTCTCAACATGGGCGCCCAAGATTGCATGAATGTTTCGCTCTCTAAATAGCGATTCAGTCCATAGTTTTGAGGTGGTCTGGAATCCGCGTTGCGCAAAAATAAGTCCACCAACACCAAAATCCCCAAGTTCAAATTCATTTGTTAAATAAATAATCTCGGCAAGTTCCCGGACGCCCGCTTGCTTTAACTCGTGCTCAACATTAAATGTGTACTCAAAAGCGGCACCTTCACAGGTACAGGTTCCATGACCAACTCCGATAACCAAAGTTTGCTTCTGGCCCGCTTTTAATTTTTCAATTACACCTTGAAGTGAATGAGCGGCTTCAATTGCGTGATCGGAAGTGCAGACCGAAACTGTATGACCATCCGGGCCAAGCCCTTCGGTAGCCGCAAAATTCAATTTGGGGCCGGTGGCATTTATTAAATAATCGTATTCAATTTTTGCAGTTACACCGATTAATTCTGAACTGGTGTAAGTAACATCGATAAATGCAGATTCGGTCTGGCTATCCCCAGCTGGATGCACAGCAATTGCAAGTGCCTGGTGATAACTAATTTTCTTCTTTTTATAAACTGGAGCCAAAGGGAATGTAACCTGTGCTTTATTCATCTTGCCAACACCAACCCAAATATTAGATGGGATCCAGTTGTATTTGGAATTTGGTGAAACAACAACTACTTCATCATTTGATTTTAAAATTTTCTTCAAGTGCAAAGCTGCAGTATGTCCTGCTATGCCTGCGCCCATCACAACCACTCGTGCCACTTAACTCTCCCTTAAATCGCGTTAAGGCGAGGTTAATCGGTAGTGCTACTGATAAATACCCAGAAGATGCGTGCTGGCACTCGTTTATTGATTAATGTTCTTGACCTTCTCGGTTACGTTCTTAATTAGTGTTGGTGTGTATTGATCAACTTTCTGATAAATCTTGCTATCCGGAATATTTTTATCAGCCCATTGCCAAGGGGTTGCAAGACAGATAACTGCAATTAGATAAGCCATGAGTGCGGTGCGAAGAATTGAGAATGCGGCGCCCAATAGCGAATCAAGCCACTTAAATGGACCAAAGAGAATTACTTTGTGGAAAAAATCTGCAAACTTTGAAAGCAACCATTGGCCAATTGAGGCTCCAATGCAGATTGCTAACAAGATTGATCCGAATTTCAAAAAGACTCCCTGCCAATCTTGGAAGTAATTCCAACCAAGAGCCAGGCCTAATACGCCACCGCCGACATAACCAATCATTGAGAAAATTGATTTTAGAAATCCGGCCTTATATCCACGGTAAAACGAGAGCAAAATCAGGATTGCAAGACCGATATCTACCCAGTTGTATTTCATAGCTTTATCCCCAAGTATTTTTCAACATCAGAAAATAGTTGATCTTTTGATTTCAAAACACCAATATGTTTGTAGGCAACTTCGTTCTTAGAATTTAAATACCAAGTTATAGGAACTCCCATGCCAAAGGAGCTCTTTGTGGAACCATCTTTGTCATAAAGATTTGGCCAAGTCATTCCTTGCTCGACAACAAATTTACGTGCGGCTTCCATGCTCTTCTCTTCAACATCAATTCCTATTATTTGAACTTTCCCAGTTGCGGCTAGTTCACGCAAGTACGGCATCTCTTCACGACATGGGGCGCACCAAGAACCCCAAACATTAATTATGGCTGGGCCTTTGATTGATTCCAGAAGTACTTTGGAATTCCCATCTAGGCATTCGAGAGTTGTGCCAGAAGTTTTATTTTCATCGGTTGCAATCGTTGAACATGAAATAACTTTTCCATTGCCAACGCTCTTTGGAGTTTCTGTGCCACAAGATGTTAGAAGTAACGTTGAAATCACTAGCGCTGAAATGATCTTCATTGGAAATCCGCATCTGTTTTTACTAGTGCCATGGCTTTAACTTTATCCATTTCTCCAATGCCAAATGATGGACACAACTTAGCCATTGGGCAGGCGCCGCAAGCAGGTTTGCGGGAATGACAGATTCGCCGACCATGCCAGATCATTCGTTGCGAGAGATTGGTCCACTCTTTCTGTGGAATTAATTTTCCAACTTCATGTTCAACTTTTACTGGGTCCATCGATTCGCTCCAACCAAAGCGACGACTTAGCCTTCCAAAATGGGTATCGACAGTTATTCCAGGAATATCGAAGGCATGTCCCAAAACTACATTTGCGGTCTTGCGTCCAACGCCAGGAAGTTTTACTAACTCGTTTAAATCCGCAGGCACCTGGCCACCATATTCATTCATAATTTTTGCAGCGGATCCTTTCAGACTGCGCGCTTTGCCACGAAAGAATCCAGTGGAATGAATTAACTCTTCGATTACGGCAAGATCTGCGCCTGCCATTTTCTTTGGCGTTCCAAATTTCTTAAATAACTTTGGTGTAACCATGTTTACACGCTTATCAGTGCATTGAGCAGATAACACTGTTGCGCATAAAAGTTGGAATGGTGTTTGGAAATCTAATTCGCAATTCACCTCTGGATAGGTTTTGCAAAGCACCCGATATATGGATCGCGCTTGGGTGCTCATACGCCAAATCGTAATCGGATTGGAGTTACAAGTGCCATTATGGGTATCCTTTGAAAATGCCTAACTCCAAGGAATCTAACGACGAAGCTGTTGTTCGCAAAGCTCCGCTATTTAGCGCACTTGATGACGCCGCTTCAGCCACACTTCGCGAATCAATGATTCCTGTGAAGGTTTCAAAGGGCAACACACTTTTTAAAGAGGGCGATGCCGGCGATCGGTTATATGTAGTAGTCGCAGGAAAGTTAAAGCTTGGAACAACTTCATCTGATGGCCGCGAAAATTTACTATCAATTCTTGGGCCCGGTGAAATGTTCGGTGAACTTTCACTTTTCGATCCAGGACCACGCACTGCAACAGCAACTGCTGTTACTGACGCCAGGTTGCTCTCACTTGCGAATGACAAAGTAATTGGTTGGGTAACACAACATCCAAATGTTTCACTTCAACTTCTTGGTCGCTTGGCACAACGTCTTCGCCGCAGCAATGAAGTTCTTGCAGATTTAGTTTTCTCAGATGTTCCGGGGCGAGTCGCGAAGGCAATCATGGATCTTGGAAATCGTTTTGGAGTTCAAAAAGATGATGGGCTGCACGTTAACCACGATTTAACTCAAGAAGAGTTAGCGCAATTAGTTGGCGCCTCACGCGAAACAGTTAATAAAGCGTTGGCAGATTTTGCTAGCCGTGGCTGGGTTCGACTCGAGCCACGTGCCGTTGTTGTTCTTGATCTAGAACGCTTGTTAAAGCGCGGTCGTTAATTACTTCTTTTTAAGTTCGAAGGTTAATTCAACTTCAACTGGTGAATTCAATGGAAGTTCAGCAACACCAAGTGCAGAACGTGCATGCTTCCCCTTTACATCGCCCCAGAGTGCCAATAGCAATTCTGATGCGCCATTGATTACCGCAGGTTGATTTACAAATCCTGGTGCACCATTTACATAGCCAACGACTCGAACAATTCGCTCAACGTCATCGACATCTGCAACTAAATTCAAGGCTGCAAGCGCGTTTAGTGCACAGATTTGCGCTAGTTCTTTTGCTTCTTCAACAGAAACTTCAGCGCCAACTTTTCCAGTTTTTGCGATTTCGCCGTTAACCATTGGAAGTTGTCCGGCTGTGAAAACTAATTTTCCAGTTTTAACTGCTGGAACATATGCCGCTAATGGGAGTGATGCGACTGGAATTTCTAAGCCCATCTCTTTTAATTTTTTACGGATATTCATTAGGCAATTACTCGCTTCATATAAGCAACAAGTTGTTCGCCTGTTCCTGGTGCTGGGATAACTTGAACGAGTTCCCAACCATCAGAACCCCAAGTATCTAAAATTTGTTTTGTTGCGTGCGATAGAAGTGGCACGGTTGCGTATTCGTATTTATCCATTAGTTTCCTCCGGTAAGTGCTGCTTTAACTAAACCTGAAACAGTTCCGCCATCTGCTTTGCCGGCAACTTTAGGTTGAATTGCTTTCATTACTAATCCCATTCCTGACGGGCCTGCTGCCCCAGTTTCTGCGATTGCATCAGCAATAATTTTCTTAACTTCATCTTCAGATAATTGTTCTGGTAAATATTCAGTAATAACTCTGCCTTCACTAGTTTCGCGTTCGCTGCGATCGGCATGCCCAGCATCTCTAAATGCATCTGCTGCTTCGCGACGCTTCTTTGCTTCACGTGAAAGCACGGTGATGATTTCAGAATCATCTAGAACGCGGGCGCTCTTGCCTGATACTTCTTCATTTGTAATTGCAGTTAAAACCATCCGAATAGTTCCGGAACGAAGCTCATCTCTTGAACGGATAGCCTCGGTTAAATCACCCTGAAGTCGTTCTTTTAGTCCCATAGCGGTATCTTCTCATGTCTATGAGTTATCAACTACGCGAGGTCACGGTCCCAGTTCTTCCCGCTGGCCACCGTTCAATTCGCGTGCTGCACTTTTCGGATCTGCACTTAACCCCGAAACGTAAGACTGAGATTGCAGATATTAAATCCTTCGCTGATTTGAAGCCTGACCTTGTAATTAGCACCGGAGATTTCTTGGCCCACAAAGATGCAGTTCCGGTTGTTTTAGATGCGCTGCATCCACTCTTTGATGTTCCGGGTCTCTTTGTTTTTGGTTCCAATGATTACTACGGCCCAAAACCAAAAAATCCTTTCTCGTATTTATTTAAAGATAATGGCAAACGAAAGTTGGGGTCAGATTTAGATTGGGAAGGTTTACGGAAATCCTTAACCGGAATTGGTTGGTTGGATTTAAATCATTCTCGCGAAGTTATAAAAATTAATGACACAACTATCGAAGCACGTGGAACTGATGATGCACATTTGAACTTTGATAATTACAGCGAAGTTGCTGGTTTACCCGATAAGAAAGCCGATCTTGCAATTGGTGTAACACACGCACCGTACTTGCGAATATTGGATGCGATGAGTAAAGATAATTTGGATTTAATTTTCGCTGGCCACACACATGGTGGACAAGTTCGATTGCCTTGGGTTGGTGAGAGCAAGGCGCTAACTACAAATTGTGATTTACCAACTTGGCGGGCACGTGGTTTAACTCGCGAACCAAATGAACCTTGGTTGCATGTTTCTGCAGGAATGGGAACAAGTCCCTTTGCAAGAATTCGAGTGGCATCGCCACCAGAAGTTTCGTTACTTGTTTTGGAAGCCGGGTTTTAAATAATTTGTAAATTGGGCAATCTCGCTCATGCCCGCTTTTTTATAGGCCGCAATCGCGGCAACGTTTTTATGTGAAACTCCAAGCCCAAGAGTTTTAACGCCAAGCTCACTTGTCTTTGAAATAAAGCGCTTTGCTAACTCTGTTGCAAAGCCCTTTCCACGCTCTGATTCGATTGTCGCAACCGAGGAAATTACGTAAGCACCTGAAGACCATCGAACGAGTGCGCCAATTGCACTTATTTCTCCCGACTCGTTTCGGACACAGCCCCATTGCACAATTTCTGGGTTGCCCGGATAAGTTGATGAAGTTGGTGCGTGTTCATCTAGAATTTTTTTGATTAGCACTTCATCAGTTAACTCTTCAATAGTTTCAAAACCCGGAATTATTTCTGTTGATATTCCGTAAGTATCGAATTGATTCGCAATTTCCAGGTGGCCAAACTTTGGACCAAAATTGCTAAAGGCAACCGCGCATTTCTCCCATCGCGGATCTATGTGCGGATTTGGGCCATATGCGTGACCGTAGATAAATCCAGAGTCCATTGTGAATGAGAAGGAATCTTCGGTGATAAACGCTTCGATGAAGCGTTCGGCATTTGCCTCAGAGACAAACATCCCAGGCCCGCTTAAATCGCCGAGCAGTTCTTGGGCCCAACCAAGTGCGACAGTTATATCGCTGGTCTGCTTAAAACTCTTTGGCAACGAGTTCTGCAATCTGCGCAGTATTTAACGCCGCACCTTTGCGTAAGTTATCGCCACACAAGAAGAGATCAAGCGCGTGCTTATCATCAAGGCTGCGACGAACGCGACCAACCCATGTTGGATCTGTTCCAACAACTTCGGCAGGTGTTGGGAATTCGTATTTTTCTGGATCATCAACAAGTTTTACTCCCGCTGCATTTCGCAGTACTTCTTGCGCATCTTTACGTGAAACTTTCTTCTTAAAGATTGCATGAACTGCCAACGAGTGAGTTGTTAGAACCGGAACGCGTACACATGTTGCAGAAACTTTTAGATCTGGCATTCCAAGAATTTTGCGAGATTCGTTGCGAACCTTAAGTTCTTCAGAGGAATATCCCTCTTCTTTTAGCGAACCAGCCCAAGGAATAACATTTAGCGCAAGTGGCTTTGGGAATGGGCCATTCTCTTTTATATGCGCCTTTGAATCATTTGCAACATCGCCAGAGTTTGTTCCGGCAACTGCAGAAATTTGTGCGCGCAAAGTATCAATACCTGATTGACCAGCACCTGATGCCGCTTGATAAGACGCAACAACGAGTTCTAGAAGTTTGTACTCTTTATTGAGTGCTCCCATTGCAACAATCATTGAAAGCGTTGTGCAATTTGGATTTGAAATTATTCCCTTTGGACGCTTCTTCGCAGCCTTTGGATTTACTTCTGGAACAACAAGTGGAACTTCTGGATCCATGCGAAATGCGCCAGAGTTATCGACAACAACTGCGCCACGTGATGCTGCAATTGGTGCCCACTCGGCAGAAATTTCATCTGGAACATCGAACATTGCAATATCAATTCCATCAAATGCTTCTGGTGAAAGTGCAACCACGGTTAACTCTTCACCACGGCACATAAGTTTCTTGCCAGCGCTTCTTGCAGATGCGATTAAACGAATCTCTCCGTAAACATTTTCGCGCTTACTTAAGATATCGAGCATTACGGTTCCGACGGCGCCAGTTGCGCCTACGACTGCGAGAGTTGGTTTTTTACTCATCGGCCAGTTCCCCCGTATACAACAGCCTCAATTTGAGCAGCATCTAGCTCAAAAGCAGTATGTGCGGCGCGAACGCCATTATCTAAATCAGTTGCGCGGCAGACAATTGAAATACGAATTTCTGAAGTTGAAATCATTTCAATATTTACACCAGCTTCAGCAAGGCAAGCAAAGAATGTTGCAGTAACGCCAGGATGTGAACGCATGCCTGCACCAATCAGAGATAGCTTTCCGATTTGATCATCGTATTGAATTGATTGGAAACCAATTTCACCTTGGATACGCTGCAGAATTGTTGTTGCTGCAGAACCTTCGGTCTTTGGCAATGTGAATGAAATGTCAGTTAAGCCAGTTGCAGCGGCAGAAACATTCTGCACAATCATGTCGATGTTGATGTCGGCATCTGCGATTGCTTGAAAGATTCGGGCGGCAGTTCCAGTTCGATCCGGAACTCCAACCACAGTTATCTTTGCTTCGCTCTTATCATGGGCGATGCCCGCGATGATTGCTTGTTCCATATCGGTTCCTCCTTCAGGATGATCTTTGACCACCCAGGTTCCTTCGTTATTTGAAAATGATGAACGTACGTGAATTGGCATGTCATAACGGCGCGCGTATTCAACGCAACGCAAGTGCAGAACTTTTGCACCAGATGCTGCAAGTTCGAGCATCTCGTCATAAGTAACTGTTTTTAATTTTTTCGCTGCTGGAACAACTCGTGGGTCGGCAGAGAAAATTCCATCAACATCGGTATAAATTTCGCAGACATCGGCATCAAGTGCAGCAGCAAGTGCAACAGCTGTTGTGTCAGAACCACCTCGACCAAGTGTTGTTACATCTTTTGTATCTTGGCTAATTCCTTGGAAGCCCGCGACAATTGCAATCGCACCTTCTTCTAACGCTTCAGTAATTCGAGATGGTGTTACATCGATAATGCGAGCGCGGCCATGTGCAGAAGTTGTTATTACTCCGGCTTGTGAACCAGTGAAAGAGCGCGCTTCGTTTCCAAGATTTCCAATTGCCATTGCAAGTAGTGCCATCGAAATTCGCTCGCC
>CAXNFK010000041.1:0-9399 GCA_964201775.1 Candidatus Nanopelagicaceae bacterium | reverse complement strand
GTTCCTGCTGATGACATCACCGACCCGGCTCCACACACAACATTCGCACACTTGGATGCAACAACAGTGTTGTCTCGTCCAATTTCTGAACTTGGTATCTATCCTGCGGTAGATCCACTCGACTCAACATCACGTATTTTGGATCCACGTTACATCGGCGAGCACCACTTCCGTGTTGCTAACCGCGTAAAGCAAATCCTTCAGCGCTACAAGGATCTGCAAGACATCATTGCAATTCTTGGTATTGATGAATTGTCAGAAGAAGATCGCATTCTTGTAGGACGTGCTCGTCGTATCCAGCGCTTCTTGTCACAGAACACATTCGTGGCAAAGGTCTTCACTGGTCTTGATGGCTCATTCGTTCCACTAACTGAAACAATCTCCGCATTCGAAGCACTTGCAGATGGAAAGTACGACCACGTTCCAGAACAAGCATTCTTCATGTGCGGCGGCTTGGAAGATGTTGAAAAGCGCGCAGCAGAATTGGCTAAGGCATAATTCAAATGTCTGCAAACTTAACTGTTGAAGTTGTATCTCCGGAGAAGCGGGTCTGGTCTGGCGAGGCGAAAATGATTTCGGCTCGCACACTAGAAGGTGACATCGGTGTATTGCCGGGTCACGCACCGCTTCTTGGAGTTCTAGTTGATGGTCAAGTTAGCATCAAAGTTGCCGATGGAACCACCCAAGATTTTAATATTCACGGTGGCTTTATCTCTGTTTCAAATAACCGAGTATCAATTCTCGGCGAATCAACTGATTAATAACTTTTAATCATAAACTCAGGGTGTAAGTCCTTAAATCACCTCCCGAGGTTTTGAATTCCTGCGTAGGATTGCATTTATTCAAGATAGAACTGGGGAAGATATGGCAAGCCCGCTAATTGAAACCGCGCCCTTAATTTTGAATGTTGGCGTGGTTCTTACGGTTGCTGCCACTATGGGATTTGTTGCCAGAAAATTTGGCTTACCAGCCGTTCTTGGTTACCTCTTAACTGGCCTACTTGTATCCCCATTTACTCCTGGTTTTGTAGCAGATAAAAATCAGTTGGCGGTATTGGCCGATATCGGCGTTGTTCTTCTACTTTTCGAAGTTGGCATAGAAATAGATTTACGACGGATTGGTAAAGATCATAAATCAATTCTCTGGGGTGTGCCTGCTCAAGTATCAATTGGAGTTTTGATTGGCACTCCCGTTTTCCTCTGGCTAGATATCCCTATCTTGGGTGCCCTTTTATTGTCACTTTCGATTGCGATGTCATCAAGTGTAGTAATTGTAAATATAACGCGAAGCCCACGGAGAAAAACTGATTCGTTGACTGAAGAAGCGATGTTGGGCTGGTCCGTTGTTCAAGATGTAGTGGGGGTAAGTCTTGCCGTAATAATTCTCACCGCATTCGGTGAAAGTGATAAGCCTCTTCCAATAGCGATCGGTGGCATTTTTGGTTTTGCAGCTCTTGCCTATCTATCTTCAAGACTTCTTCCAAAACTATTGCGGATGATTCGCTGGGAGAAAGATCTTTTCTTGATTTACTCAGTCTCAATCGGATTAGTTCTTGCCTCCCTTGGAACTGTGGCCTTCGGAATTCCTATGGCACTTGCCGGATTCATTGCTGGCTTAGCAATTAATCAGAGTCAAGACACTGATGAGATCAGAAAAGCGATCCTTCCATTTAGAGATTTGTTTGCTGTCCTATTTTTCGTAGTCATAGGATCTTTGATTCCACCTGACGAGCTTTCAAGGTCTTGGCCTTTCGCGCTTTTAGTTCTAACTCTTATGATTGTTCTAAAAACTTTTCCTACTGCGCTTCTAGCAAAACTTGGAAAGCTTAAAGTTAGGCCGGTTCAGTTTGGCATTGGAATCAGCCAAATTGGTGAGTTTTCCTTCGTCCTAGGAAGCATCGCCTTTGCAGAAAATGCAATAACAACTTCACAGTACACCGGGCTGCTTGCAGCAGTTGTTCTTTCTATAATCTTCTCAACAATTTTGGTTCGAAAAGTTGGACATGCTTGAAACTTAAATATGGCGCGAAACTTTAGCGCCAAGCGCTAACAAAGCCTCAACAAAACCTGGATAACCACGATCAACGTGGAATGCATCTTCGACTGTTGTAATTCCTTCGCTCACTAAACCAGCAAGAACTAAGCCGGCTCCAGCACGGATATCTGTGGCAGCCACAGGAGCTCCTGATAGTTGTTTCTTACCTGTTATAGAAGCGTGATGGCCATCGACATGGATATCAGCACCAAGTCTTTGTAGTTCACTTACAAACATAAAGCGACCTTCGAAAACATTCTCAGTGACAATTGAATTTCCTTCGGCAATTGCATTCATAGTTATAACGAATGGCTGCAAATCAGTAGGAAAGCCAGGGTAGGGAAGTGTTGCAATATCAATTGCAACCGGACGCTTATCCATACGAACACGGAACCCATCTGCTGTTGTTGTAATAACAGCGCCGGCAGCGACTAACTTATCTAACGGAACTTCTAAATGTTCTGGTCGACCACCATGAATTGTTATATCGCCTTGTGTCATAACTGCAGCAAAGGCCCAAGTGCCTGCAACAATTCGATCAGTTAGCGTTGCATGTGTAGTTGGATTTAATTCTTTCACACCTGTAATAGTTATAACTGGAGTTCCAAGCCCTTCAATCTTCGCGCCCATTGCAATTAAGAATTCGCCAAGGTCTACTACATCAGGTTCACGCGCAGCGTTGTCGATAGTAGTTACGCCTTTAGCAAGAACTGCTGCTGTCATAATATTTTCGGTAGCACCGACGCTTGGAAAATCGAGTGATATTGCGGCACCAATTAAGCCATTAGGGGCGGTTGCAATTACATATCCATGTTCTGAATGCGCCTCTGCACCAAGATCTATCAGTCCTTTAATGTGAAAATCAATTCCTCGAGATCCAATTGCATCGCCACCGGGCAGCGCAACTTCGACTTTGCCAACTCGCGTTACAAGCGGACCTAAAACATTTATTGACGCCCGCATCTTGCGAACCAAATCGTAATCTGCGCGATGGCCAGGGGTTTTTGGCACCAGAATTTTCATGGACAATGCATTTCGATCATAAGAACATTTGCAACCAAGGCGAGTCAGAAGCTCTTCCATGATATGAACATCAGCAATATCTGGAACATTTTCGATAGTGCTTTCGCCAACAGCCAAGAGGGATGCCGCCATCAATTTAAGAGCGGAATTCTTTGCGCCATAAACAGTAACTTCTCCAGAAAGGCGGGCGCCACCTACAACTTGGAAATACTCATTCGTATTTTCCATAATGAACACCTCCGACTTCCTAGTTTCGAGTGGTCTTATCGTAGTGAGTGAATTAGGCTCATCCCATGGTAAATCTAACGCGTATCTATACAAAAACTGGCGATGATGGCACTACCTCTCTTGGGGATATGAGCCGAACATCAAAGAATGACCCGCGATTAGAAGCATATGCAACTGTCGATGAAGCGAACTCATCGATTGGAGTTGTTCTAGCCCTAGGTCAAATTTCAGACCCACAGATAGTTAAGTTATTAATTCGTGTGCAAAATGATTTGTTCGATGTTGGAGCCGATCTCTGCACTCCAGTAATTGATGATCCAAAAATTGAACCACTTCGTGTTATTGAATCCCAGATTACATATTTAGAAGAGCAGATAGATTTTTACAATAAAGATCTAGAGCCGTTGCGTAGTTTTATTCTGCCATCCGGTACTCCAGCAGCTGCCTTGTTGCATGTTGCGCGGACAGTTGCTCGTAGAGCAGAACGAAATACTTGGCATGCAATTCACCAATTCGGTGGTGGAGTTAACTCTTTAACTGCAAAATACTTGAACCGACTTTCAGACCTGCTATTTGTATTAGCTCGCTTTGAAAATAAAACCAAGGGCGATGTGCTCTGGGTTCCAGGAGCAAATCGCTAACTTCTTGTAGGGCTCTTGGTGTAGGTGTTGCTTGGAATCTTTCCGATCTGCGGACCAGAACGACAATTTGCAGTGTAATTACCGATTCCTAAACCATCCGCTATCGGTTCATCGCTTACCAGCAAAATTGCTTTAATTGTCTTGGCATTTGAACCTGCAACTAAAGTAGTTAGAGATCCATAAATAATTCTCTGGGTTGAATCGGCAGGATCAATTCCTAAGACATTTGAAGTTATCTCCCACCAATCGCATCCGGTTTCAGATCCCACAAAAATGCCTAAGCAAGCAACCTTTTCACAAAACTCAATTAAGTTCTTCTGGATATATTTGTTCTCAGTACCAGCAATTAGAAGCTCTTTTGGTGTGGCTGTTTTCGCAAAGAGAACCCCTTGTTTTTCAAAACCTGGTGGCGGCCACTTAAGTGGCTTCTTTGTTGGGAAATTTTTCTTCTTTCTAACTACAGGCTTCTTTGGAGCAGGCTTTTTTACAACTGGTTTCTTAGTTGCTGGCTTCTTAACGACTTTTGCTTTTGTAGCGGTGGGCTTAGGAGTTGGCTTAGTTGTAGCGGCGTTTGCATGCGCTGGGGCAATAAGGCAGGCCGCAACAAATAGCGCTATCAGCTTCTTCATTTATCTGACCACTTAAATGTTTTTAAGGCCAAGATTGTTCCAACAACGGTCCAGATGATTAGAACGATTGCGATCTGCGGGATTTCCCAACTCTTGGCAACTTCTTGCGTAGCAAAACTTTCGGGAAGAAATACTGAACGCATTCCTTGAGTAAGCCATTTGAGTGGAAAGAGCGCAGCAAATTGCTGCATCCACTGTGGAAGAGTTGAGAAGACAAAGAACACACCACTAAAGAATTGCAAGACAATCACAATCGGGGAGACAACTGCAGATGCGCCACGACCATTCTTTGGAATAACCGAGAACGCAATTCCTAAAATTGTGGAACAAATACTTCCTAGGAGTATTAACCAGACGAAACGCAGCCATCTCTCAGTTGTGTTTGGTAGATCCAAGCCAAAGAGCGCAGCCCCAAAGCCCATCAAGGCACCAACTTGAACAACCATTGCAACAAAAACGAGAACAGCTTTTCCGATGAAATATGAAATTGGAGATGCTGGAGTTCCGCGTAGGCGTTTGAGTGTTCCAAAATCGCGTTCAATTGGAATCATAATTGCGAGTTGTTGGAAGCCAGTATTAACAAGCCCAGATGCAATCATGCCAGCCACAAAATATTGACTAAAAGTTACACCTGGCGCGAGGTCGCCTTTGAAGACTGAGCCAAAAATAAACAACAACATAACTGGAAACAAAAGTGTGAAGACTACAGATTCACGTTGTCGCATAAATTGTTTTATCTCTAGGCCGCCGCGAAGGAAACCAACTTTAATTATGTTTGGTCTCATGCTTGCCCAATCATTTTCAAATAAATATCTTCAAGTGATGGTCGAATCACGGTTAGCTCTGGAACTTCGCCACCAAATCGTGATGAAAGTTTTACAACTTCGGCTGCCGGGAAATCACTTTCAAGCTCTTGCTTAAGGCCATTCTCAAGCCAAGAGATTCGGGCTTTTGCGGTATTGCGTCCACCGAGGTTCTCGGGAGTGGATACTTCGATAATTTTTCCATCAACAATTACTGCAACGCGATCAGCTAGGGCTTCAGCTTCATCTAAGTAATGAGTTGTTAATAAAATAGTTGTGCCTTCATCGCGTAACTTACGAATTAAATCCCAGAATGCGCGACGAGCCTCAGGATCAAAGCCGGTTGTTGGTTCATCTAAAAAGAGAATTTCGGGGTTTCCAATGATGCCCAGCGCAACATCCAAGCGTCGACGTTGGCCACCGGAAAGAGTTTGGATTCGAGCCTGTGCTTTATCGGTTAAGCCAACTTCATGAATTACAGCTTCTGGATCGCGGGGATTGGAGTAATAATTTGCAAAGTGGTGGACAGTTTCAGCAACTGATAAATCTTGAGAGTCATTAGTCGATTGAAGAACGATTCCAATTCGATTTCGCCAAGACCAATTATCGCTTCCAAGTTTCGCAGGATCTTGGCCAAGGACTTTAACTTCGCCACCATCGCGATCTCGGTAGCCTTCAAGGATTTCTACTGTGGTTGTTTTGCCGGCGCCGTTTGGACCCAGGATTGCGAAGATTTCACCAGCCTTTACATCAAGATCGATGCCAGCCACTGCATCTTTAGAGCCATTGGCTTTCGAGGTATACGTCTTTCGAAGACCACGAACTGATATTGCAAGACCAGCTAATTCATTTACCACTCCAATATCCTGCCCTAAAAGTTGGGATTATCGGAATGCACGCGAGAGAATAAGGCTGTGAGTCCGCGCAGAAACCATCCCAAGAAGTCCCAAAAACGGGGCGGCAATGATGAGGAAGAGCGCGATATTTCGCTCTCATCAGGCGAAATGATTGAAGAGCATTCTGAAGGCATCTATCGAGTACGTCGAATAACTGGTTCTACTTCAACAAAACCATATCGCTGTCCTGGATGTGATCAATTAATTCCAACGGCAACTCCGCATACTGTTGCTTGGTTGGAAGAAGATGTGGAATCACGTAGACATTGGCATACGGTTTGTTGGACGAAACGAAATGATCGCAAACCTAGAACACTTAAATCTAAGGGTGGCCCGCGTTACTAGCCGATAACTATTTAACCAATACCCTTGGAGTGCAGAGTCTTTATTGCAACTTTAATAAACTTATCGGCAAACTTAGTTCGACCAAAAGTTGTAAAAACAATTGGAATATTAAAAATAGTTTTAACAACTGTTCTTGGATAAGTAAATTCCAACAAGCCTTCTGGACCGTGAATTCGTCCGTAGCCGCTGTCCTTTACGCCACCAAATGGAACAGATGCTATTGCCGCAAATGCAATAACTGAGTTAACAGAGACCATTCCGCATTGAAGCTGGGAGGCAATTTTTTCACCATTTCGCTTCGACCAAACAGATGCGGCAAGCCCATATCTAGTTGCATTCGCCAACTGAATCGCTTCAGCCATATCAGCAGTTCGATTTATAACAAGCGTTGGACCAAAAGTTTCTTCTGTTACCGCAGTTGAATTCTCTGGCACATCAATCATGATTACTGGTTCCACAAATGGCGCTTTTACTGAATCAACGCCACCGATAACAAACTTCGCACCCTTCGAAGCAGCATCATCAATGTGACTCTGAATAACTTTCAATTGAGATGGCATCGTGGCTGGCCCGTAGTTTCCATCTTTACCTGGATGAACTTGTTTTGCTAGCTCTGTGATTTTTGCAATAAATTCATCGGCAACTTCATTAACAACATAAACGCGCTCGGCACCAATACAAGTTTGGCCAGCATTAGACATCGCAGACCAGAGCGCATATTCAGCAGCACGATCAATATCGGCATCAGCTGCCACCAACACTGGATCTTTGCCACCACATTCGAGAACAACAGGAACCATGCGTTCGGCGCAAGCAGTTGCTACTTTTTTCGCAGTCCTAGTCGAACCAGTAAATGAAATTTTGTCGACGGCTGATTCAGTAAGTGCTTTTCCGGTTTCAGGTAATCCAGTTACGCAGGTAAAAATATCTGCGAAGGGTGCGATATTTGCAAAACTAGATGCAAGCCAATGTCCGACGCCAGGTGTGAACTCACTTGGTTTAAAGACGACAGTATTTCCAGCGGCAAGTGCATAGGCAATCGAACCCATTGGGGTAAAGATTGGATAATTCCATGGACCAATTACTCCAACAACGCCCATCGGAACTCTCGTAACACTAGTTTTCATATTGAACATCAACAAACCTGAAGGCCGATGTTGTTTTGAAAGAACGCCTTCCGCATGTTTTGCTGCCCATGCTAAATGTCCAAGTGCGAGAGTTGCTTCTAGCGTCGCATCACTTATTGGTTTTCCAGTTTCGGCTCTTACAATTTCGGCAATCTCATCAACTTGTTCTGTGATTTCTGCTGCCCACTTTAAGAGAACTTTTCGGCGCCCTCTAAAGCCAAGTGCTTGCCAGGCCAAACTCGCGGCACGAGCACGATTTACCGCAGCGTTTACATCTGCTGTCGAAGTATTGGGATAGCTAGCAAGAACTGCGCCATCGACCGGATTGTGGCTATCAAAGCTCGAAGATGTAATGGTTTCCATTGCGTAAGACTAAACTTATTTTGTGTCAGAGTTAATACGTCCAAGCACTGTGTTGCCGGCTAATCGCCGATCCATCACGATTAAAACTGCTGATGGGCTAAATCTAATTGGGGAAGTGGCTACTCCAATCGGAAATCGAATCGCATCAGTTCTCTGCTTGCACCCGCTACCAACAGCTGGCGGCATGATGGATAGCCATATTCTTAAGAAAGCAGCCAACCGTTTGCCAGAAATGGCGGGGCTAGAAATCATTCGGTTCAACACTAGGGGAACAACTTCTGAAGCAGGAACTAGTGACGGAATATTTGGTGAGGGAATCACTGAAAAGAATGATGTCGAAGCCGCAATTAATTATTGCTTTAATGAAGTGGCAGTTGAAAAACTTTGGGTGCTGGGTTGGTCATTCGGAACAGATTTAGCACTTAAGTATGCAAGAGATCCAAGGATCCAAGGTTTAATTTTACTAAGCCCGCCACTTAGAACATCAGAACCGAGTGACCTGGAATTTTGGGCAGCAGATGGCAGACAAATTATTGCGATGATCCCAGAATTTGATGATTACTTGCAACCAGACGCAGCAGCCAAAGCATTTAAAGTTATTTCACAAATTAAACTTATTAATGTTGATGAAGCAAAACATCTCTGGGTTGGAGAACCAGCGGTCTATCGGGTTCTTAGCGAAATAACCAGAGCCATTTCTCCAGAAAAACTACCGCTGCCAATCGAGATTTAGTTCTTATCCGCCTTTGGATAAACAACTTCATCGAGAATAAGCAAGACTGCAGCAGCAATTGGAACCGCAAGGATTCCGCCAACTAATCCAAGAAGTGAAGTTCCTATAAGTGCAGCGATGATTGTTACGAGTCCTGGAATAGATAGCGCACGCTTCATAACCCTTGGTGTTAAAACATAATTTTCGAATTGCACATAAATTATGTAGGAAGCTAGTGAAATGGCTGCGATAAGTGGCGAGACTGTAAGTGCAATCAAAGTAACAATTGTCATTCCTATGAAGTGGCCGATCAAAGGAATTAATCCGCAAACAAAAACAACAAGAGCTAAAGCTGATTTGTATGGAAGATCTAGGACTAATCCGAGAAAGAAGATGAAGATACTTGCAAAGAATGAGATTGTGATTTGGCCGCCAACGAAGGCACCAACTCTGAAGATAATCGCATCGCTAATCTTTGCAACTCGCTCGCGACGGCTTGCAGGAACTAGGCGATAAGCATCTTGAGTGACCGTAGGTAGTGCGGCAAGGAAATAAAGAGTCAAGACCAATATCGTTAAGATTGAAAAAATGCCAGAGA
>CAXNFK010000040.1:0-9504 GCA_964201775.1 Candidatus Nanopelagicaceae bacterium | reverse complement strand
CCATCATCTGGGAAAAATTCTAAGTAATAAACAGTTGTACCGGTACGTTGTGCAACTCCTGGTACTGATGTTGTCTGTGCAAAGAAACCATTGTGCTCGGCCATATCAATGGCCCAATCTGCTAAAACGCCACCACCTTCGCCACCCATTGCAAGTAACGCAAGAGTGATCGGACGATTGTGCGGGGTATTTAAATTAGGCATCAATTCCCACAAGACGTCGTTCAATACCGTTTTGTAAGGCGCCAATAATTAAATTGCGGAACCTTAACTTCGTGCGATCCCAAATAGATGGATTGCTAATTATTGAAGTCTTGTAAAAAGAAGGACATAAAACGGCTGCATGCGCTGCTTCGCCACAAAGGCCACATCCCACGCAAGAATTTAACACTGTCGCAACTGGATCTTTTCGCATTGGATCTGGGTTAGCTGCAATAGTTAATGAAGGGCAACCATTTAAGCGAATACAAGAATGATCGCCGGTGCAAGTATCTGGATCAACTCCAAATCGCTCACGAACTACGCGCTTACCTTCTTTAACTCGTTTAGCCGCTAGTGGGCGTTCGCGTCGGGTTTTGTTAAGTGTGCATTCGCTCTGCGCAACAATAACTTTTGGCCCCAACTCTTTTGTAGTTAAAGCATCTTTAAATATATTTTTCATTTCATGAACTTTAAAAGTATTTGAAACTGTCTTGGCCCACTCGACACCAATTCCACGAACAGCGCGTTCGATTGGATGTTTTGTAGATCTGATTTCAGAGGATGCTGCTGATGAAAGAACATCTTGGCCACCAGTTGCTGCGCTATATGCGTTGTCTACAACTACAACAAGGCCATCGCTCTTATTGAAAACCGCGTTTCCAATTCCACTGGTTAATCCGTTATGCCAAAATCCACCATCACCCATAAAGCTGATAGTTCGCTTGTCGCTATCTAAATCGTGAAGTGCAGATGCGCCTGCGGCGCCAAGTCCATAACCCATTGTTGTTGCACCAATATTAAATGGTGGCAAAATTGAAAATAGGTGACAGCCGATATCTGCAGATATGTGATGCTTGCCAATTTCTTTCTCTGCCAATTTCAGCGCTGTAAAGATTGGTCGCTCTGGACATCCAGTGCAGAATGATGGTGGTCGTCCGTGAATCTGCTCAGTTGGTGCAACAGACTTAATTGAGTTTGGCTTATCGTCATCTGGGCGAACAATTGCTGGCAAATTATTCTGATCTAAAAGTTCTGGCCCAAATTTCTTAACAAAATCTAAAATTCCTTTTGTTACTGATGCTGGTGTGTATTCACCAGCAACTGGTAGCAAATCTTTACCGTGAAGCGCAGTCGGAACACCGGCACGGCGCAGAATCGCATTTATATTCTGTTCGATGTAATCAGGCTGACCCTCTTCAACAAGAAGAATGCCCTTCTTACTCTTTGCAAATTCAACAACTTCGTCATCAACTATTGGATAGGTAACGTTGAGAATATAAAGCGGAATCTTGCTATTGCCGTAAACATCAGAAAGCCCAAGCAGTTGAAGTGAGCGAATTACTGTGTTGTAGAGCCCGCCTTGCATAACGATTCCAAAGTCTTGAGTTCCATCTGCAAAGAATTCATTTACTTTGTTATCTTTTATAAATTTAACTGCAGCTGGCCAACGTTTCGTTACCTTCTCTTGCTCGTGCATAAAGCTTGCAGGTGGAAGAACAATTCTGTTGGTATCTCGCAGTGGATTTTCCATCGCATCGCGCAAGGTAAATTCTGGCTTCACATTATCTTTTGCAATAAATCGACCATGCAAGTGGCAAGAACGTAATCGAAGTTGAAGCATCACTGGTGAATTACTTGCTTCAGACAATCGGAAACCGACATCAACTGAATCAACAATTGCTGTCAGGTTTGGCCTTGGGTCTAATAACCAAATTTGAGATTTCATTGCAAATGCATGTGATCGCTCTTGCATGATAGAAGAACCTTCACCGTAATCTTCACCAACAATAATTAGTGCGCCACCGGTTACACCACCTGATGCCAAGTTTGCGAGCGCATCTGATGCCACGTTTGTTCCAACTGTAGATTTAAAAGTTATAGCACCGCGAAGTGGGTAATAAACTGAAGCGGCAAGTGACGCTGCGGCTGTTGCTTCTGATGCGCTGTTTTCGAAGTGCACACCTAACTCGTCAAGAACTTCTTTCGCATCGCCCAATACATCCATCAAATGGGAAATTGGTGCACCTTGGTAACCGCCAACATAGGAAACGCCAGATTGTAAAAGTGCTTTTGTTACTGCAAGGATTCCTTCGCCAAAAAATTCTTCGCCTGCACCAGCGCGAAGTTTTCCAACTTCAGTAGCAAACGAGCGTTCAGCCATTTCTCTCCCTTTAAAACTTAACGGCCTTGAAGGACTTCCCTTGAATAGGAAAAAATACTGGATAATCGTCGCACGCGCACTCTGACCTGTCTAGGAGAATCAGCCGAGAATGAGTGTGGGCTAAATGACAAATCTTTGAACGGACCCAGAACAATCCCAGAAGAAATTGACGGTCGTCAAACCTAGAAATTAGGCCAGCACACGGCTAATCTCAATCCCCTGCGATGCCCAAAGCGCGGACGGCTTTAAACCGATAATAAGAAGGAGCACATAAATGGCAAATCTAAATGCCCTAGCAAATGATCTGGTTTCTGGAGCAGTTCAGGTCGTTGACCTAACAGCACCACTACATTCAAAGACACCAATTTTGGTTCTCCCAGAACCATTCGGTCAGACTGCAACATTTCAATTAGAAGAAATTTCTAAGTATGACGATCGTGGACCAGCTTGGTATTGGAATAACTTTCATACTGGTGAACACACTGGAACTCACTTAGATGCTCCTAACCACTGGATCACCGGAAAAGATGGCGATGATGTTGCTTCAATTCCGCCACAACGTCTTGTAGGTCCTGCAGTAGTTCTAGATTTCGTTAAGGAAGCGGCAGCTAATCCTGATTTTCTTCTTGAAGTTTCACATATCGAAGCTTGGGAAAAAGTTAATGGCCAAATTCCAAAGGGTGCATGGGTTCTATTTCGCACTGGTTGGTCAAAGTTTGGTGACGATCCAAAAGCATTTGCGAATGCGGATGAGAATGGTCCACACACTCCAGGATTACCTCCTGCATGTGCCGAGTTCCTTGCAACAAAGCGCGACATCCTTGGTTTAGGTGTTGAAACTGTTGGTATCGATGCTGGCGGCGCATTTGGAATGGATGTTCCATTCCCTTGCCACAACTACTTACTTGGAAACAACAAGTACGGTCTAACTCAACTTCGTAACCTAGATAAGTTGCCAACAACTGGTGCAATTGTTATTGCCGCACCACTGAAAATTGTTGGTGGCTCAGGTTCACCTACAAGAGTATTTGCTCTGGTTTCTAAGTAATTTCAAAGTAATAGCTAAAAGTTAAAAAGCCCGCCAAGTTGTTGGCGGGCTTTTTCTTTTACTTTCCAAATATTTTCTTGGTAAACCCTTTCTTAGCCAATCGCTTTGCAACTAAGAATCCTGAACCGCCACCAAGTCCTGGCCCAGGATGTGTTGATGCACCAATGTGCCAAAGATTCTTTACTGGAGTGCGGTGACCTGTTGCAGCAGACAATGGACGCCAAGGTGCATATTGATCTATTCGACAATCTCCGGCGTAAGGATCTCCGCCCACAAGATTCTTATTCATTGCCTCGATTTCACGTGGTCCCAGAACAATCTTTGCGACTGTTGCAGATTTAAGGTTTGTTATTTCACTTCCGAGTTGTTCTAGAACTCGATTGGCATAAGCAGTTAGGCGCTCTTCATTCCAAGTTCCATCACCAGGATTAATTTCATTTGCTAAATCACCTTTGATAACTTGTGGATTTTCTTGTAATTGAATCCAAATAATTGATGCACCACTTGGTGCTCTCGAAGGATCTACTGCGCAAGGTTGACCGACAACGATTGTTGGTCGGGCTGGAAGGTAGCCCCGGTTGGCTGCGTTTACTGATTCAGATAGTGAGTTAATTCCATCTAATACGTGAACTATCGCGACATCTTTCATACGCGGATCAGTCTTCCAAATAGGTGGCTCTGAGAGCGCTAAGTGAATTTGAATTGCGGCCCGGCCGTAACGGAAATTCTTCGCAGAAGTTGTTATCTCAACTGGGATTTGCTCATCTTTCAATAAGTTTTGATAGAGCGCTTGAGGTGTTGTTGATGCCAATACTGCTTTATCCGCGCTAAAAATTCTGCCATCACTAAGTTTTACCCCGGTTGCACGATTGTTTTCGACAACAACTTTAACTACATCCGCCTTTGTAATAAGTCTTCCACCGGCATCTGTAACGATTGAAGTTAACGCTTCTACTAATTTAATTCCACCACCAACAGGAACCGGCATTCCACCAAATGCAACAGCAGCTGAAATTACTTTAGTAATAAATGCACTGCTTGCATCATCTGGACCAAGTCCATTATGAAGCGCCCACGGTGCGAGTAACGCTTTACTAACTGGTGATTTGAATTGGCGATCTAGCCAAGGTGTGGCTGGCTCCAATAGTTCTGCGCCTACTGCGACTAATCCACGATTTCCAAATCTTTTGCGTGCTAATTGCGCAAGCTTTAATGAAGACTTTCGCCATAGATCTGCGCCAAGCAAACCAAATGCTAAATCTAATTTTGGAGTGAACTCCGCCATCATTTGTGACCAAGATTCGCCATCACCAATTCGCGCAAATTCAGCACCAGTGATTTCAGGATTGGTAGATAAGATTGCGGTTCCATCAATACATACAACACCTGTTGGAAGTTCAGTATTTTTGTATACCAAGCCACGTTTATCTAGCTCTTCTTTTAGATCTGCATACGCTGGGCCCCCAACAAATAGTGGATGCCAACTAGAAAGTAATTCGTGGGTGTATCCCGGAAGCGTTGCTTGTTCAGTTTTAATTGCACCACCAGCACAATCATTCCGCTCGCAAATCAAAACCTTCCAGCCCGCTTTTCCTAAAACAGCGCCGGCAACAAGTGAATTGATACCGCTGCCGATAATGATTGCGTCGAACTTTTCTGATGTTGTCATGCCCGAAATCTATTGCGGGTATTGTCCGACCGTCAATAATCATGAGAAGATCGCGCATGTCAAAAATCGTAATTATTGGATCTGGAATCAATGGATTAAGCGCAGCCGCGTTATTGGCTAAGAAGGGTAAATCTGTAACCGTTCTCGAAAGCGCAACGCAATTTGGTGGCGCCGTGCGCACTGAGGAAGTTACCTTGCCAGGATTCAAGCACGATCTCTTTGCAACTAACTTAAGTCTGTTTGCCGGCGGCGGCGTTATGGCCGTCCTTAAAGACGATTTGATTCGAAATGGTTTGGAATTTGTTCCATCTGCAAAACCATATTGCTCAGTCTTCCCTGATGGTAAATCAATCGGAATTGTCATGGACCGTGATGCAAATATTGCGACCTTGACCCGCGTCGCACCAGGAGATGTTGAATCTTGGAAAGCCTTAACAGTGAAACTCGGTGCACTTGCACCACACCTCTTCCCAATTCTGGGAACCGAACTTCCATCATTTGCTGCCGCTAAATCACTTTACAAAACTTGGCGGGCTATTGGAACAGAGGGACTCTTTGATTTAATTAGATTGTTGTTGCAGTCAAGTAGAGCATTTACCGATGAACATTTTGTTCATCCAGAAACTAAAGCACTTGCCGCAATTTGGGGAATGCATCTTGATTACGGTCCAGATATTTCAGGTGGCGCTTTATTCTCGTTCTTAGAATCAATTGGCGGTCAAGAATTTGGAATGGTGCTCGGCAAGGGTGGTGCAGATAACTTAATAAAAGCACTGGTTGCCGTAATAGAAGAGAATGGTGGAACTCTTGTTTCTGGAGCAAAAGTAACTGAAATACTTACTAATAACGGAAAAGCAACTGGCGTAAAGACTGCTGATGGCAAGGTTTATGAAGCTACAAAAATTATTGCAAATGTTAATCCAGCGCTGATTCCAAATTTGTTGCCGAAGAGCGAAGCCGAAAAACCAGAAGTCGCGAAGATTAAGAATTTTCGTCCGGGGCTTGGAACAATGATGATTCATCTAGCGTTAAGTGACTTACCTGATTGGAAAGCTTCCGAAGCGCGCGGTTTTAACTACGTTCATATCGCACCATATGTTGATGACTTGGCAATGACTTACACAGTTGCTGCTGCTGGAAAACTCCCAACAACTCCGGCACTTGTTATCGGACAACCAACGGTAAGCGATCCAACGCGGGCGCCAGAAGGCAAGCATGTTCTCTGGATTCAAGTTCGGGTATTGCCACTAGAGATTACTGGAACAACTTGGGATCAAGTTGGCGAAGAATACGCTGACCAAATAATTGAGAACATTGAACAGTATGCACCAGGTTTTAAGGGGAAAATACTTTCCAGAAAAGTTTTGACTCCAACAGATTTAGAACGTTATAACGCCAATTTAATTAAAGGTGATTCACTTGGCGGCAGCCACCATCCTGCGCAATTCTTCTTCTTACGACCACTTCCTGGATGGACTGGACATAAATCGCCTATCGAAAATCTATTTATTTGCGGTTCTGGAACCTGGCCTGGTGGCGGAGTTGGTGGTGGCAGCGGCTTAATGGTTGCGAATTTACTCAGTAAATAATTTCGCGCGCCAAGCATCTGGCCATCTTTGAGCACCAGCTTCTTTATTTGGTGAATGCACGATTACATAATTTCCAAACGCAGCAATCTCGCCATCTACATCAGCGGTGAATGCCAGCTCTAAAGATGAGTTACCGATCCTTATAACCTCAAGCCGAGTTCTAATTTCTTCGCCAAAAAAAATACGACGTTTATATTCCATCGTAACTTTAACTCTTGGAATTTGACCAAAGAGAGTCGAAGGCAAACCAACGCTTCGATATAGCGCTGCTTCACACTCTTCTACCCAACGAAATGCACTCGAATAATGTTGGTGCCCGGCGGCATCGGTTTCAGCCCACTCTAGGAATCTTTTTATCTCAACACTTGCCCCGGCCATTTAATACCTCTCTAAGCGTTTCTTTATTCAAATTACCCCACTAACATTACTGCCGTGGTGAGCATATTTGCAGGTGAAGCGAAAGATTTGATTGACCGCTCGAATCGTCCACAGTCTTTGATAATCACTATTTATGGCGCGTATAGCCGATCTCTTGGCGGCTGGCTCTCTTCAAGCGCAATAGTTTCACTTTGCGCTGAATTAGATGTAGATGAGGCCTCTGTTCGAAGTGCACTCTCTAGATTTAAACGACGCGGAATTTTGATTTCAAAATCCCAAAATGGTGTTCAAGGTTATGCGTTAAGCGCGGAAGCTCGAAAGACTTTTGAACTTGGTGACTCGCGAGTTCTGGAACGGCGCGAAGCCCCACGTGATGAAGGTTGGGTTCTTGTTGCTTTTTCAATTCCAGAGAAGAACCGCGCCCTTAGATATCAATTACGTTCGCGATTAATCAGAGTTGGATTTGCGCAAGTTACTGGTGGTCTTTGGATTGCACCACGCCAATTAACTGCTGACGTGACAGCGCTTGCGAAATCTTTAAACATTGAAAAGCATATGAGCATATTTTCGGCACATCACTTAGCCTTCCAACCAACTCCAAATGCAGTTGCCCAATGGTGGGACCTGGATGGAATTAGTGTCATGTATAAATCGTTTAGCACAACAGCTCGCCCAGTTTTAAAGAAATGGTTCACTAAGAAAATTGCAAAACCAGATCCGCACGAAGCATTTATCGATTACACAAAAGTTTTAACTAACTGGCGACATGTTCCATATTTTGATCCAGGACTTCCTAAAGAATATTTACCAAAGAATTGGCCCGGTTTTGTGGCGATGGATAGCTTCTTTAAAGTTCATGATGCACTTGCCATCCCTGCCCTTAACTATTTCCATAGCGTTGCGGGCAAGGCGGAAGTTAAAAAGAAGAAGTAGTTATTTAGCTTTGTACTCTTTGTTTACGTAAAGATCCACATATTCATTGACTGCCATTTGAGATAACTTCTTGTAGTCCATTGAAACATCAAGAATTTTCTTCTGTTGATCAGCACTGAAAATACGAGCCAAGTTGATTTTGAATTTCTCAATTAGCAGTGGAATTCCATCAGTTCTACGGCGGGCATGCCCGATTGGATACTCAACAACTACCTCATCAAACTTGCTGCCATCTTTGAATTCGACAGTAAGCGCGTTTGCAATAGAGCGTTTGCTTGGATCGTGATAATCAACAGTAAAGGATGGATCTTCAACGCAAACTATTTTTTCGCGAAGTGCATCAATTGCAGGATCTGAAGCGATGTCATCTTCGTAATCACGAGCAGTTAAGCGACCAAAGATAAGCGGGACTGCAACCATGTATTGAATGCAGTGATCTCGATCTGCTGGATTTCCAAGCGGACCTTTCTTGTCGATGATACGAATGCAAGCTTCGTGGGTTCTAATTTTCACACTTGCAATATCTGCCGCGCTTTTGCCGGCCGCTTTCATTAACCCGTTAATTGTCATCGCAGCTTCAACTGCAGTTTGTGAGTGGAACTCGGCAGGAAATGAGATCTTGAAAAGAATGTTCTCCATTACATATGAGCCGTATGCGCGTTGGAACTTAAATGGATTCCCACGGAATAGTGAATCGTAGAATCCCCAAACCTTTGCAGTTAGAACAGATGGATAACCCATTTCTCCAGTTTGCGCGATCAATGCAAGTCGAACTGCACGTGATGTTGCATCGCCGGCGGCCCATGATTTACGGGATCCAGCATTTGGAAAGTGACGGTATGTCCGAAGTGCTTGACCATCAACCCAAGCAAGTGACACTGCATTTAAAGTTTGTTCGCGAGTTAATCCAAGCATCTTTGCAACGACTGCAGTTGATGCAACTTTTACCAAGATAACGTGGTCTAGACCAACTTTGTTAAATGAGTTTTCAAGTGCAATACAACCTTGAATTTCGTGGGCTTTAATCATTGCAGTTAAAACATCGTGAATCTTTAGTGGTGGTCGACCTGCTGCAACAGCAGCACGCGATAGCCAATCTGCAGTAGCGAGAATTCCGCCCAAGTTGTCGGAAGGATGTCCCCATTCAGCTGCGAGCCAAGTGTCGTTGAAATCTAACCAACGAATCATTGCGCCGATATTGAATGCGCCTTGAACTGGGTCTAATTCGTAGTTCGTTCCTGGCACACGAACGCCATTTGTAACGATAGTTCCTGGAACTAATGGGCCAAGTAGTTTCTTACATTCATCGTATTCAAGGGCTTCAAGTCCACATCCAAGTGTGTCTAATATACAGTTCCATTCGGTTTCGTAAGCAACTTCGGACTTAATTTCATAATTCTCAACGTAATCGACGATGTCAATTATTTCTTTATCAAATTCTTGTATTACTTTTACGATATGTGATGACACGTATGACCCTATCTTTTCTCTATTGGTACGAATTCCAGATCTTCTGGGCCCGTGTA
>CAXNFK010000039.1:0-9542 GCA_964201775.1 Candidatus Nanopelagicaceae bacterium | reverse complement strand
GACTTGCATGTGTTAAGCACGCCGCCAGCGTTCGTCCTGAGCCAGGATCAAACTCTCCATAGAAAGTTGTGATCTGGCAAAAAAACGAAACTAGCGTTTATAGCTATTTCATTTTTACCAATTGTTTTTGTTTCTGTACCCAATATCCGTCGCCTTTTGAGGGGCTCCGAAGTCATGGAAATACAAAGGAATTTGGCATATTTTTTCTGCACCTGAAAACAGGGGCAGGCCAATATATGCCGATTGGCATTGATTTTTTGCACGTTGTTGAGTTCTCAAGGTACGAATGCGCTCTGGTCACAGCGATTTCTCACCGATTGCAGGGCAGACCGCCAAACCTAGCGGAAGGCACACGGAGAAGCAAATCCGGTGGTCCTTCATAGAGCTTGGATAAACTGAGTAATTCATATCGTTGCTTGGCCTTATTTACCCCGGTTTTAAAGGGTTTTTCGTCCAATTCGCAAGCGAGGGGTAAAGATAGCCCATGCCTTGGCGGGGGTCAAATTCGTTGCGCTGGTTTAGCCCCAGAATGACCCAATTTTCATGCGACGTTTATCACCGAGAAAAAGACACATTTTTAGGCTGCAAAACTACGAAATTCTTTCAATCTTACAAAAGTTATTGATCGAAAACTTGCTGCCGGAAGTTATTAAACAATCTCTACTGAAGCTAAATCCCGCTTACCTTTACGCAGGACTAAGAACCGCCCGTGAATGAGATTCTCTTTAGTTGGTGCAAAATCTTCGCCTACTATTTTTTCGTTGTTCAAATAGGCACCGTTCTCTTTAACGATACGTCGAGCTGCGGATTTCGAATCTACAACACCCGTTGCTGTTAACAGATCCACCCATGTTGGAATTACATCACCCTTGTTAATGCTTACTTTCGGTAATTGTGAAAGTGCTGCCGCTAACGTTTTTTCATCTAACTCTTTCAATTCTCCTTGGCCAAATAACGCTTTTGATGCCGCTTCAACTTTCTCACACTCATCTGACCCATGCACAAGGGAGGTTAGCTCACGAGCAATATCTCGTTGTGCTTCACGTGCGCCTGGATTAACTTTAACGGTCTCAATCAATCTTTCAATTTCTGCATGATCTTTAAACGAGAATACTTTGAGATACTTTTCAACATCCGCATCATCAGTGTTTATCCAGAATTGATAGAAAGCATATGGCGATGTCATTTCTGCATCGAGCCATACCGAACCGCCAGCAGTCTTTCCGAACTTGCTTCCATCACTCTTTGCCATCAGTGGAATTGTGAAAGCGTGCGCAGAACCACCTTCAACTTTACGAATTAAATCTAGCCCAGCAACAATATTTCCCCATTGATCAGAACCACCGAGTTGTAGCTTGCAATTATCGCGACGATAAAGTTCGAGATAATCGAAAGCTTGCAAAACTTGATATGAGAATTCTGTGTAAGAAATACCACCACTTTCCAAGCGCGAAGTTACTGAATCTTTTGCAAGCATCTGATTTACGCTGAAGTGTTTTCCAATATCACGTAAAAATTCCAGCGCTGATACTGGTTTAGTCCAATCAAGATTGTTAGCCATGACCGCAGCGCTTTTACTTGACTTAAAGTCGAGGAATTTTCCAAGCTGCGAATGAATGTTTCCCACCCACTCCTCAACTATGGATTCATCATTCAAAGTGCGTTCTTCATTACGTCCACTTGGGTCGCCGACTAATCCTGTTGCTCCACCAACGAGTGCAATCGGAAGGTGGCCCGCTAATTGAAACCGGCGCATCACAAGAATCACCACAAGATTTCCGACATGCAGACTTGGCGCGGTTGGATCAAAACCAATGTAGAACTTCACTGGCTCTGAATTTAAATCTTTTGTGAGTGCTTCTCGATCAGTAGTTTGCGCGATCAGACCACGCCATTCAAGATCTGCCAATAATTGCGAAGTCATGGCTTCATCATGCCCGAAAAGCGCTCAACCTCGTTGGATATCCAGACCTTCGCCTCTTTCGTGGCAGAGCTAAGTTGGGATATTTGTTCCGTAACACTTGAAATAGAAGTACCGAGGCTAGATGTCCTTGAGGCTATGGCTCCCGACACCGTCAAAAAGCCACGGAGATCTGATTTTAATTCTGGATGAATCGAGGTGAGCTCGTTATCACTTAGTTCGTGAAGTTCTTTCTTAGCACCTTCGCAGAATTTAACGCATGCTCCTGCTACTTCGTGAGCCTCCGCAAACGGGATCGATTTTTTCGCCAAATAATCAGCTATTTCGGTTGCTAATGCGAATCCAGAATGTGCACCTTTTGAAATATTTGCGCCATTAAATTTCGCAGTGTCGACCATTCCCGTAAGCGCTGGAAGAAGAACAAGTAAGGTTTCTACTGAATCAAAGACCGGTTCCTTATCCTCTTGCAAGTCACGGTTATATGCGAACGGCAAACCTTTTAACGTTGTAAGTAACGCGGTCAGATTCCCAATCATTCGTCCCGATTTACCTCGTGCTAATTCCGCGATGTCAGGGTTTTTCTTCTGCGGCATTATTGAAGATCCTGTGGAATATGCATCTGCTATCTGCACCCAAGAAAATTCGGTTGTATTCCAAAGCGTGAATTCTTCACCGATTCGTGAAAGGTGAACACCAAGCATTGCAAGAACAAAAAGTGCTTCGGCCGCAAAATCGCGGTCACTAACTGCATCAATGCTGTTGCCCGCAACGCCATCAAAACCTAATGAGACTGCACTGGCCTCTGGATTTGGTTGTAATCCACTTCCGGAAAGTGCACCTGCGCCTAGTGGTGAGAAACTATTGCGAACTAACCAGTCACCAATCCGATCTAGGTCACGTAGTAACGCATGTGAATGTTTCGCAAGTTCATGTCCAAAAACCACAGGTTGGGCATGTTGGAGATGGGTAAAGCCAGGAGCAACGATTTCGGAAGTCGCTGAACTTTGTTCGTTGAAGGCTTCAATTAAACTGGTAGTTAATACGGCGATTTCCAACAAATGGTCAATTAAATATAGTTTGAAATCGGTAACAACTAAATCATTACGAGAACGGCCAGCGCGTATAGCGCCGCCGATTGGCCCTATTTTTGCAATCAGTCCCCGTTCTATAGCGCTGTGAACATCTTCATCTGAATCGTTGTAAGAAAATTTTCCATTATGAATTTCATTTCCTAGCGCTTTGAGTCCAGCACGAATTACTTCGCCGTTACCTGTAGCTATTACGCCGGAAGCAATCAACCCATCAAGGTGAGCCAGATTAACTCGAATGTCGTAAGGGGCAAGGCGCCAATCAAAATCAACACTTCTAGAAAGAGCCGCTACTGATTCAGCCGGCCCACTCGAAAATCTTCCACCCCATAGTGCCATTTCTTATTTCCTCTTCCCTTTTGTTCCCGTTGCAAAAACTGAAATAGATTTGGCAAGTTCAGCGCCACCATTCGCCGTTTTAGAAACTACCAATACCGTGTCGTCCCCTGCGATTGTTCCAATTGCACTCTTTAAAGATCCATTAAGTGAATTTCTATCGATAGCACTTGCTAGAAGTTGTGCGCCTCCAGGTGGTGTGCGAACAACTGCAAGATTTCCACTTGCCATAACACTTAGAATCAAATTCGCAGCACTAGGTGGCTTAGAAGTTGCTTCGTCGGAAATTGCGTATTGGAATTCGCCGCCTGCGTCACGGATTCGAATAGCACCAAGATCCTCGAGGTCTCGGCTTGCAGTGGCTTGCGTAACTTTGACGCCTTCGCGAGCCAGAAGTTTCACAAGATGGCTTTGGGATTCGACTCCACCTTGTTTAATAAACTTTGCAATCAACGCTCGACGTTGACTCGAATTTGGTTGAACTTTAACGCTCATAAGTTTGCGCTACCTTTCTAAATGCTTCAATGAATTTATTAATCTGGTCATCTGTAACAACTAGCGGCGGTGCAATCCGAATCACCGAGTCAGAAGTTGCGTTTGCTAATACACCTACACCTTGGAGTTTTGACACAAAATCTTTAGCGACTTCATTTTTCAAAACTATCCCAAGTAGCAGCCCTGATCCCCTGACGGAAGAAACAATTGGATTCTTAGAAAGTTCAAGTTTTAAGGTTAGCTCTAACGATTTATTTCTTTCTAGTAAGCCGTCACTCTCTAAAACTGAGATGGCTGCAAGTGCGGATGCGCAGGCGATTGGACTGCCGCCAAAAGTACTTCCATGGCTTCCCGGTGTAAATAGCTTTGCACAATCACCAATCGCAATCATCGCACCTAACGGCAGTCCGCCGCCAAGACCTTTTGCAAGAGTAATTACGTCAGGAACAATTCCTTCACTTTCATAACCAAACCATTCTCCGGTTCTACCCATACCAGTTTGAACACAATCCAATGCGAGCAGTACTCCATGTTTCGTAGTTAGATTTCTTAGGGTTTTGAGATAACCAAAATCTGGTACTACTACACCGTTTTCCCCTTGAATTGGTTCTACGATAATCATCGCAACTTTTTTCGAAATAGCTTTTTTGGCGGCAGTAATATCGTTATATGGAATGAAAACAATATTCTTCAACAATGGCTTGAATGGTTTCTGTTTTGCACTCTGTCCAGTTAAGGAGAGCGCTCCCATGGTTCTTCCATGAAATGAACCAACAGTGGACACAATTCTCTTGCGACCAGTAAGGCGCGATAGTTTTAAAGCTGCTTCATTTGCTTCTGCTCCAGAGTTACAGAAAAATACCTTTGCGTTCTCTTGCCCAGTCATTGCTTGCAATTTTGCGGCAAGTTCCAGAACTTTAGGATGTGAATAGAGGTTACTGACATGTCCTAATTGCTTGGCTTGCTCGGTGATCGCGGAGACAATTTTCGGATGCGCATGACCCAAGATATTTGTGGCTATTCCACCTAGAAAATCCAGGTATTCATTTCCTTCGACATCCCAAACGCTCGCGCCAACTCCTTTAACCAGTGAAATGTTAGGAGTGCCGTAATTATTTTGCAGACCACTTTCCCAAAGTTTGCTAGCTTCCAAATTATTTTTCATATTAGGCCAATACCAAAGTTCCGGCTTTGCCTTCAAACGCTGCAATCACGTTTGCAACTTTTCTGCCATCAAAAATTCTTACTGATTTTGCACCTGATTCAATGGCATTAATCGCTGCTTGCGCCTTAGGAATCATTCCGCCTTCAAAACTAATTGCGATACTTGAAAGCTCCTTCGAATCAATCGATGCAATTACCGATGTTTCATCCGGCCAATTGCGGTAAATTCCTGAAACATCTGTCGAGAAGAGAACAGCATCAGCGCCTAGCGCGCCACCGATAGCACCTGCGATGAGATCTGCATTCATGTTCAGACCCATTCCTTCGGAATTCACTGCAATTGGAGAAATAACGGGTGTAATACCTTGCGCCATCAAATTCTTCAGGAGTTCTGGATTAACCGCTGAAACCACACCAACTAATCCAAGCTCTGGTTTTACGTTTTTCGCACGTATCAAATTTCCATCACCAGCCGAGATTCCCACGGCATTTATGCCTTGCGAGATGAATTGATTCGTTAAGTTTCGAAGAACTTCACCACTTAAAGTGCGTTGAACAACCTCAAACACTTCGGGAGTAGTTTTTCTATACCCATCGATCATCTCACTTTTAATTCCATGGATTTCAAGTTCACGATTGATCTGCGGTCCACCGCCATGTACTACAACCATTTTGACACCAGATGTAATAAGCCCTGCAAGATATTCGATGCTCGGATCAACGCTAGCTCCCTCGGGAATTGCGTGACCGCCATATTTAAATACAAACATTATTTAACGCCCATTTGCTTAAGGCCAGTATCTTGCGGCAATCCACACATTAAGTTTGCATTTTGAATAGCCTGCCCCGCAGCTCCCTTGCCTAAATTATCGAGGGCAACTGAAATAACTAAGCGACTTGTGTGAGCATCCACAGCAACTTGTATCAGCACATTATTGGTTCCGAGAGTTGCCGAAGTTTGTGGCATAACACCTATTGGTAAAACTTTGACGAAGGATGCACCGGCGTAATAGTCAGAATAAATTTTATGTGCCTCTTCGGTGGTAAGGGTTCCAGTCAGTTTTGCCGTCACAGTGGCTAAGATTCCGCGCGGCATTGGTGCCAAAATTGGCGTAAAAGAAAGCTTCACATCAGACCCGTTAACTAACTTCAAATTCTCTTCAATCTCCGGAGTATGTTGATGAACCCCTCCGAACTTGTAAGAAACCAAGTTATTCATAACCTCACTGCCTATCAAATTTATTTTTGCACTTCGCCCAGCTCCAGTCGTTCCACTTGCTGCGACGACTACCAAATCCGTCTGTTCTATGCCCTTTACTGCGATAGCAGGTGCGCTGCCCAAAATTATTGCGGTTGCATAACAACCTGGGTTAGCTACTTTCTCACTCTTGCTGATTCTTTCGGTGTTTCCGTTAATTTCCGCGAGGCCATATGTGAATTGTCCGGCGTAGTCGCCACCGTAGTAATTTGCCCAAGACATTGCATCCGCCAAACGGAAGTCGGCCCCAAGATCGACAATCTTTATCTTCTGCAAAATATTTGCGATCAAAGAAGCTGACTCTCCATGCGGAAGCGCAAGAAAAACTAGATCACATTTATTGATTAATTCGATGTCAGTCTTCTCGAATTTACGGCCAGCGAAGCTCAACAGATGCTGGTGAATCGAAGTTATTTCTTCACCTGCATTTGAACCCGCGCTTATGTAGGTTAATTCAAAATTATCATGAGTGGAGAGCAGGCGAAGCAATTCACCGCCGGCATATCCACTTGCACCCACTACCCCAATTTTCATAATAATAGGATAGCAGAAGTCGTATAATTATGCAATTTTATGCATATTTATGCACGAACAGTAGCGCCACATGACTTCAGGGCCGATGCGGCAGCGCTCTCGCGATATTGGGATACCTCTTCTGCCGTTAAAGTCCGATCTGCTGCACGGAATACCAAGGTGAAAGCTAATGAAACCTTGCCATCTCCCAACTTGTCGTATCGATCAAAGAGAGTGATGCTTTCGAGCAATTCACCCGCACCTGTACGTAGCGCCAATTCAACATCCGATGATGAAACCGATTGATCAACCACCAAAGCAATATCTTGAATTGCCGCTGGCATCGTAATGAGCGTCTGCAATTTCTTTATCTCCGGAAATTCAAGTGCACTGAGAACGACAACAAAAGCGCAAGATCGTTCAGGTAAACCAAGTGCTGCGATCACACGTGGATGTAATTCACCTGCATGCGCGACTGCTTTTCCATCGACTCGAAGTTCCGCGCAACGCCCTGGATGCCATGGGGCGAAATCTGAGTTGGTAGTTGTCGAAACGTTTCCAGATTCCTCGATGATGGAACGCGCAAATCCAATCGCTTCAACCCAAGTGAAGTCTTGTGCTTTACCATTCCAGCTATTGCTTGCAAGTTTTCCAGCAACTACTCCACCAACGTGTAATGGTTGGTTAGGTACGCTCTTGTAAATTTTCTCTTTGGTTGCAGCATCTGGGACGCGATCAGTTCCAACAACGCTCTGTGGTTGTAGTTTTTCGGTATTTCTAAATACCGAACCAATTTCGAATAGCGCAATATCTTTGGCGCCACGTCCCTGATTTCTAACTGCCGTTAACAACAAACCCGGAAGAAGATGTGTGCGCAGATCAGGAAACTCTTCGGACATTGGGTTTGCGAGTTTAAAACTCTTTGCTCGATCGCCGACGAATCCCAACTGAGCAACAAATTGCGGGTTAACAAATGGATTGTTGTAGACCTCGGAGAAACCGCTCGCTGCTAGGAAATTAGCTACTCCCCTCTTGCGATACTGCATTGGTGAACGTCCAGCGCCAGATTTTCCAGTCGGAAGAGTCGATGGGATTCGATCGTAGCCAATCATCCGAGCAACTTCTTCAACTAGGTCTGGTGCTAGTAATAAATCTGATCGCCACGAAGGTGGATCAATCTCCCAATTTGAAGAAGATTTCTTTGCAACGTCACAACCGACAATTTTCAGTTTTTCTTCAACTTCCGCAGGAGTTACGTCCGTTCCCAAATATTTCGAAACGAAGTTTGGATCAAAAGGAACTATTGGTGCATATTTCGGCTCACCTGATGTACTAGATCCGACATACTTCGCACCACCCAGTTCAATCATCAGTGCGATTCCACGTGCTGATGCAATCTCGGCTAACGAAGGATCAACGCCCCGTTCTAACCTTCTGGATGCCTCGGAAGATAATTTATGTCGGCGAGATGCTTTAGCGATTGTGATTGGATCGAACCGTGCCGCTTCAAGGGCAATCTTTGAAGTCTTATCTGTAACTTCTGAACTTGCTCCGCCCATAACACCCGCTAGCGCAAGCGCTGATTTTTTATCTGCGACAACTAGATCATCTGCGTCTAGTTTGCGTTCTTGATTATCTAAAGTTTTCATTGATTTTGTTTGCCCAGCTCGTCTTATCACAAGCGAGGTATCAATTTTTTCAGCATCGAAAGCATGCAAAGGTTGTCCGAGTTCGAGCATCACATAGTTAGTTATATCCACCGCTAGCGATATTGCCCGCATGCCACATTTTTCTATTCTGCGACTCATCCATAACGGTGTCGCAGCCTTGGCATCGAATTCTGAAATCGTGCGGATATAAACAATAGATAGAGCTGATTTATCTTCGACCGAAACTTGTATCCCATCTTTGTTGGTAGTGAATTTTTTACTATCAACTTTCAAGGCAGGATCTTCATACTTCAGGCCTAGTGATGCAGCAAGTTCACGAGCAAGGCCTCGAATTGAAAGCGCATACCCTCGATCTGGGTTTACCGAAACGTCTACAACTACGTCATTAATTTCCAATAATGCAATTGCGTCGGAACCGACTTTCGCGCAATCTGCAGGTAGCACAATGATTCCAGAATGATCTTCGCTGATTGCGAGTTCCTTAGCCGAACAAATCATTCCGTTACTAGTTTTGCCATAAGTCTCACGCGACGAAATGGCGAAATCACCTGGCAATACTGCTCCGGGAAGAGCTGCAACTATCAAATCCCCCACTGAAAAATTAGTAGCACCGCATATTACGAAACGTGTTTTCGGTTCCCCGCAATCAAGTTCCACATATCTAATCGGCTTCTTATTCCCCGTAAGTTCTTCGATAGCAACCACTTTTCCTACTACTAGTGGCCCCTTTAAATCATGTCCTTGCAAATCAATTTCTTCAACTTCAAAACCGACGTTAACAAAAGCGTTCTCAAGAGCTTCTAGTGAAAGGTCTTCTGGGATTGCGGCAAAATCCCGAATCCAGGAAAGTGGAATCTTCATCTTCCACCAAGTCCAAAGCTGCGAGTAAAGCGAACGTCGCCTTCAACGATATCGTGCATATCAGTTATGCCATGTCGCACCATGAGTGTTCGTTCAAGTCCCATTCCAAATGCAAAACCTGAATAGAGATCTGTATCAATTCCGCAGGTTGCAAGAACTCGCGGATTCACCATTCCGCATCCACCCCACTCGATCCAACGGCCGTTGAAGAAGATATCTACTTCTGCACTTGGTTA
>CAXNFK010000038.1:0-9779 GCA_964201775.1 Candidatus Nanopelagicaceae bacterium | reverse complement strand
TTGATTCACTCATGTTCATCTCCCTTCTCTCTTAAATAGTTGCTTATTAATTCTCGGTAAATAAGAAACCCCTCAGTTTCCACTGAGGGGCAGCACACGGACTAGTTATTAACTAGAGCGCGCGCTCACCAATTACCACGACTGAAATCATGAATGAATTCTCCCCTGTCACGCTCATTTGGTCAACCCCTGAGTAGAAAATCTCACTATTTAGTAGGAGTTAGTTGGAGTTAGTTGGAGTTACCCGCAGACCGCGCCCTTTGATGCCGACCCAACCACCTTGGAATATTTAGCCAAAACCCCGCGCTTATATTTATGTGGGACTGGCTTGAAATTCTTGCGGCGTTCAATTAGTTCAGCTTCATCAACTAATAAATCTAAAGTGCGAGCAATTGTGTCAATGCGAATTAGATCACCATCTTTAACAAAGGCAATTGGCCCACCATCAACGGCTTCTGGCGAAACATGTCCTACACATAGTCCGGTACTGCCGCCACTAAATCGACCATCAGTTAATAGCAGAGTTGATTTACCTAACCCAGCACCTTTTATTGCACCAGTAATCATTAACATTTCGCGCATTCCGGGTCCACCCTTTGGACCTTCATAGCGAATTACTACAACGTCGCCAGCTTTGATGGTTCCATCTTGCAGTGCATCCATCGCAAGTTGTTCGCGTTCGAAAACTCGAGCCGGTCCTTCAAATTTATCAACACCGATGCCTGCTGTTTTGCAGACCGCGCCTTCAGGTGCAAGTGAGCCAACAAGAATTGTGATTCCAACAGCGGTCGAAACTGGCGATTTAATTGCGTGAAGAACTTCGCCATCTGGATCTAACGGTGCAATATCTGCCAAGTTTTCCGCCATTGTCTTACCGGTAACAGTTAAGCAATCACCGTGTAATAGGCCAGCGTCGAGAAGTGCACGAAGGACCACTGGAATTCCACCAACCCGATCAATGTCGGTCATAACATATTTTCCAAACGGCTTTAGGTCACCAAGTAGTGGAACCTTAGAACCAATGCGGTGGAAATCTTCCATAGTTAAATCAACTTCGGCTTCATTTGCGATTGCAAGTAAATGTAGAACGGCATTAGTTGAACCACCTAGCGCCATAAGTATTGTGATCGCATTTTCAAAGGCCTTCTTAGTCAAGATTTGACGTGTTGTAATTCCCTTGCGAATTAATTCAACAACGGCTGCGCCAGATTTAATTGCGTAATCATCGCGACGACGATCTACTGCAGCAGGTGATGCCGAGCCCGGAAGTGAGAGGCCAAGTGCTTCGCCGATTGCTGCCATTGTGTTAGCGGTAAACATGCCACCACAAGCACCTTCACCAGGGCAGATTGCACGTTCAATTTTATCTACTTGTTCTTCTGTTATTAGTCCACGAACACATGCACCAACTGCTTCGAAAGCATCAATGATTGTTACATCTTTACCATCAACAGAACCGGCCAGAGTTGTTCCGGCATAAACAAATACTGATGCAACATCGATACGTGCTGCAGCCATCATCATTCCGGGAAGTGATTTATCGCAACCTGCGAATGTAACCATTCCATCTAAGCGTTCAGCTTGCATAACTGTTTCAACTGAATCTGCAATTACTTCGCGAGATACTAAAGAGAAGTGCATTCCTTCGTGGCCCATTGAAATTCCATCTGAAACTGAAATAGTTCCAAATTGCATTGGGAAGCCACCAGCTTCAATTACACCTTTTTTGGATGCCTTCGCTAAACGATCAAGTGAGAGATTGCATGGTGTGATTTCATTCCATGATGAAGCAATACCAATTTGTGGTTTTGCGAAATCTTCATCCTTCATTCCAACTGCGCGCAACATTCCGCGTGCTGGTGCTCGCTCTATTCCATCGGTAACTAAACCCGAACGTGGCTTCATGGAATTGCTCATCTGGTTTCCTATCCCTGTCCTAGATGCTTCAATAATAGTTCGCGAACCTTAGCGGCGTCGGCTTGACCGCCTGTAGCTTTCATAACTGCGCCAATTAGCGCACCCGCAGCCGGAATATTGCCACCTCGGATGCGTTGTGCAGTATCTGGTTGTGCGGCAATAGCGGCCTCGATGGCAACCATAAGCGCTGAATCATCGGATACAACTTTAAGACCACGCTTCTCAATAACTTCTTTTGGCGAACCTTCGCCATTAACTACGCCTTCGACAACTTGGCGAGCTAACTTATCGGTTAGATCTCCACTGGTTATTAGCGCGATTATTTCTGCAACAAAAGCTGTAGAGATAAGCGATGTTGGTGCAACTTCTTTCTCGTTTGCAAGACGTGAAACTTCACCAAGCCACCAAGTGCGAGCACGCGTTGGTTCAGCCCCTAGTTTTATCGTCTCTTCAACAACATCAACAAGTTCAGCATTAATTAGTGAGTTCATCTCTGAATCCGGAACGTTCCACTCTTTCTGCAGACGTTTGCGACGATCAGCTGGATTTTCTGGCAACTTGGCCCGAAGTTCTTCAATCCATTTTGCATCTGGCGTAACTGGAACTAAATCTGGTTCTGGGAAATAACGGTAATCCTCAGCCTGCTCTTTCGAACGACCTGGACGAGTCAAACCACTCTCTTCTAAGAAGTGACGGGTCTCTTGAATAATGCGCATCCCGGCTTCAAGACGATTGGCTTGGCGTTCAATTTCACCAGTTAGTGCGCGTTCAACAGAACGCAAAGAGTTAACGTTCTTGGTCTCACTTCGAGTTCCAAGTAACCCACTTCCAATTGGTGCAAGTGAAACGTTGGCATCACAGCGAAGTGAACCTTGTTCCATCTTTACATCACTTACGCCAAGTGAACGAAGAATGTCGCGGAGTTGAGTTACATATGCACGTGCAACTTGTGGTGCATATTTTCCGGTGCCTGGAATTATGCGAGTAACAATTTCAACCAGAGGAATACCTGCACGGTTGTAATCAAGTAGGGAATATTCCGCACCATGAATTCGACCAGTTGAACCACCAACGTGAAGTGACTTACCGGTGTCTTCTTCCATATGCACGCGTTCGATATCTACTCGGAAAGTCTTTGGACCTTCATCAGTTTCAATTTCAACATCTAAATATCCATCAACGCAGATTGGTTCGTCATATTGTGATGTCTGAAAATTCTTGGGCATATCTGGATAGAAATAATTCTTACGAGCAAAGCGACTATATGGCGCGATTGAACAGTTAAGAGCAAGGCCGATCAGGATGGTGCTTTCGATAGCCTTTCCATTTACAACTGGAAGCGCTCCTGGAAGTCCTAAACAAACTGGGCAGGTCTGCGTATTTGGTGATGCCCCAAATTCAGTTGCACAAGAACAGAACATCTTGGAATTTGTATTTAACTCAACGTGAACTTCTAAGCCAAGTGTTGGCTCGTACTTATTCGTTGCGGCAGCATAATCAAGTGTCATTACTTCACCGCCAAATCTGGAGCGTTAGAAAGTATTGGCTTGCCCCACTTAGAAAGTAACGCTGCTTCTAGCGTTCCGCCGACGCGATAAAAACGATCATCTTGCATAAATGGTGCCATGATTTGAAGTCCAACTGGAAGTCCATCTTCATCTGCAAGACCAACTGGAAGACTCATGCCACCAATGCCAGCCATGTTTACTGGAATCGTTGCGATATCACTTAAATACATTGCAACTGGATCGTTGCTCTTTTCGCCGATTTTGAATGCTGTGGTTGGTGTTACTGGAGAAATTAAAACATCTGCCTTTGTGAAAGCGTTCTCAAAATCGCGTTTAACAAGGGTGCGAACTTTCTGGGCTGAGCCGTAATAAGCATCGTAATAACCAGATGAAAGTGCGTAAGTTCCGAGAATGATTCGGCGCTTAACTTCCTTACCGAAACCGGCCTCGCGAGTAGCGCTCATAACTTCTTCTGCGCCCTTACTTCCATCATCGCCTACACGTAAGCCATAACGCATTGAATCAAAGCGCGCTAGGTTCGATGATGCTTCAGATGGTGCAATTAAATAATAAGCAGCAAGTGCATATTCAAAGTTAGGGCAAGACACTTCAACAATTTCGGCGCCAGCGGCAACTAATAATTCAATTGATTCATTAATTCGTGCACTTACGCCAGCTTGAAAACCAGAACCACTTAACTCTTTAATGACACCAATCTTCATTCCCTTAACATCAAGGCGCTTTGCAGCAGCCACAACTTGTGGAACAGGTGCATCAATACTTGTTGAATCGCGTTCATCATGTCCAGCAATTGCTTCATGTAATAACGCTGTATCTAAAACTGTTCTGGCAAATGGTCCTACTTGATCAAGGCTTGATGAGTATGCAATAACTCCGTAACGAGAAACTCCGCCGTAGGTTGGCTTAACTCCAACAATTCCAGTTAGCGCTGCTGGTTGACGAATCGATCCGCCGGTGTCAGTTCCGATTGCAAGAGGTGCTTCAAAACCAGCAACCGCTGCAGCAGAGCCACCACTTGAACCACCAGGAGTTCTAGTTAAATCCCAAGGGTTTTGCGTTGTGCCATATGCCGAATTTTCAGTCGATGAACCCATTGCGAATTCATCCATGTTTGTCTTACCAAGAATTACAACACCGGCTGCTTTTAACTTTGCAACAACTGTCGAGTCATAAGGTGGACGCCAACCTTCAAGAATTTTTGAACCTGCAGTTGTTGGAATACCTTTTTGTGCCAAAATATCTTTTACCGCAATTGGTACACCAGCAAGCGGGGAAAGCGACTCACCCTTTGCGCGTCTGGCATCAACCGCGGCTGCTTGTTCCAACGCACCTTGGTTATCGACATGAAGGAACGCATTCAATTTTCCATCAACAGCAGAAATACGATCTAGGTGAGCTTTAGTTAATTCAACTGAAGTAATTTCTTTTTTATCAAGAGCTGCTGCCATTTCGGCGGCAGTGGAATAAATGTTTGTCATTCTTCACCAAGTATTTGTGGAACCTTAAAGCGATCTTCAGCCTGGGCAGGTGCACCTGATAAAGCCTCTTTATTTGTAAGACTTGGCTTAACTACATCTGCACGAAATATATTTGACATCGAAAGTGGATGTGATGTTGGTGGAATATCTGCTGTTGCAACTTCTTGCACGCGCTTTACTGCTCCTAAAATTTGATCAAGTTCAGTTGCCATGTGATCAAGTTCGTCCGGCGTCATCTCGATACGGGCCAGCTTTGCTAGGTGTGCGACATCGTCACGAGAAATTGCGGCCATAGTCGAACCTTATCGCGAGCCAGCGCTTACTTATAAATTGAAGTTATGCGCGAATCTGGCCAGAGCCAGTAACAATCCAAGTTGTGGTGGTCATTTGTTCAAGTCCCATTGGGCCACGGGCATGCAGCTTCTGATTTGAGATCCCAATCTCAGCACCAAATCCCATCTGCTCACCATCTGTAAATCTGGTTGATGCATTGACCATAACTGCAGCACAATCGCTTAGCGCAATAAATTTTGCAGCATTTGATTCTGACTCAGTAACAATAGCTTCCGTATGTTTTGTGCCGTATTTAGCAATATGGTCGGATGCGGCTAGCAAACTCGAAACAATTGCAACATTCATTTCTAACGCATTGTATTCCGTGGACCAATTCGCTTCGTTAGCAATACTGACATCAACGTTATTTGCTTGCGCAATCTTTGCGGTTGCAGCATCAACATTTAACTTAACTTTTGCGCTGCGCAAAGTTGCCAGTGCATTTGGAAGAAATTTAGCTGCAACGCTCTCATGAACCAGAAGTGTTTCTGCGGCATTACAAACACTTGGTCTATGAGTCTTGGAATTCATAACTATTGGAAGTGCTTTGGCTAAATCATCATCTGAATCAACGTAAACATGACAGACACCAGCCCCGGTTTCAATTGTTGGGACGGTTGAGTCATCCACAACTGTACGAATTAATGCTGCGCTTCCCCGTGGAATTACCAGATCAACTTTTCCTCGGGCATGTAATAAGGCAGCAACCGTAGATCGATCATGTGATGGTACTAATTGAATTACATCTGGTGAAATGTTTGTTTTCGCTAGGGCTCGGCGCATCACGTTGACCAAGACTTCGTTGCTATTTGCTGCACTTGAAGACCCACGTAAAAGTGCTGCGTTACCTGACATCAATAGAATCACGGCAGCATCAACAGTTACATTCGGCCGCGCTTCATAAACCATTCCGACAACACCAAATGGAACGGTAATCTGCTTGAGATGTAAACCATTTTCTAAGGTGCTTTCACGCAAAGTTTTTCCAAGTGGGCTCGGAATTCTTGAAACTTGTTTTGCGCCATCTGCCATACCTGCAACGCGTGCTGCGGTTAATAGAAGTCGATCTTGCATCGATTCCGCCATGCCATCTCGGGCCGCATTTTCCATATCTTTTGCATTTGCTGCCAAAATTTCAACTTCACTTGCAATTAATTCATCTGCAATTCGATTGAGTGCTTCAACTCGATCGCCATCACTTGCTGCGATAAGTGTGCGCGCAGCCAGGCGGGCTTTATCAGCTAATTCGGCAATCATCGCGGTGGCTTCCATGTTCCTAGCCTAGAGCCTTCTACCCTTCTCTCATGAGACGTTTATTGCGAGTGCTACGAAATACCGTAATTGTTCTGGTCGCTTTGGCTGTTCTCCTTACCGGCTTTTTAAGATTTGTTCATTATCCAAATCCAATAGCCACAATAAAACTGGGATTAGCACCAGCATCAAAGACGCCGACTCTAATGCCTTGGCACACAATTGATCCCTCCCCTAATCCAATTGCTTGGCCAACAAGTACTGAAGCAACACCTGAAACTGTTGCCTGGAAAGGCAAGCAAATTAAATGGCAAGATTTCTTAGATCGCACGAACACCAATGCCTTTTTACTTGTAAGAAATGGCGTAATCACTTACGAGTACTACAAAACTGGATTTAGTGAATCATCGCAACTTCCTTCTTACTCTGTTGCAAAAACAATGACTTCAATTATTGCTGGGCAATTAATTGCCCAAGGTAAGTTGAAGGAAAGCGATACCTTTATTAAGTATTTCCCAGAGTTAAAGACCGGTACTTCTTTTGACCGAGTTACAGTGCAGTCGCTCCTCGACATGCAAAGCGGTGTTGGCGTTTCCGATAATTACCCAACCGGACCAGCAGGTTGGGGCGTTGCAAGTGCGCAGATGTATGCCACTACTGATATTGATTGGTTTATGAAGAACAATCGTAAAATGGCCTTCGAACCTGGTTCTAAATCTGAATATCGAAGTGTTGATACTCAGATGCTAGGAATGATTATAAAAGCGATTACCGGAACAACGGTTGCCGAATACTTCAGCGAAAATGTTTGGAAACCAATTGGGGCAAAGTATCCAGCTACTTGGAACGTTGATCGTGTTGGTGGAACTGAGAAAACATTCTGCTGTTTCAATGCAACAGCTCGTGATTATGCCCGCGTTGGTTTGGCAGTAATTAATGGCGGCCAAGCCGGAGCAAAACAAATCATTGACCCAGTATGGTTAAAGCGAATGACAACACCAGTTACAAAACTTGATCACAATTGGGGTTACAGCGCATTTGTTTGGCATCCATTCCCAGGCATCAGTCAAGCTGAAGGGTTACATGGACAATATATTTTCATGAATCCGAAAACCAGAACAGTAATTGTTAAGCTCTCGGATAATCCAACGGGATTAGATGAAACTGTTGCTACGGCAAAAGTTCTGCTTGGCGTGTCAAATAAACTTAATTAGAAGTAAAGAGCGTCCCAACATCTTTTCCGGCAAGTGCATCTTCTACGTGTTCTAAGTCTGTGAGCAGCATGCTTGCGCCACTTGATGTTGCAATTTCGGCGGCTTGAATCTTGGTAACCATTCCCCCACTGCCAACGCCTGAAGAACCCACTCCACCTATTTCAATGTCCGCCAAATCTGCAAAGTTTGTAACCTTCGCAATTCGGTTTGCGCCTGCCTGAGTTGGTGGCGCATCATAAAGCGCATCAATATCTGAAACTAGAACAAGTAGATCGGCGCCGATAAGTTGAAGAACAAGGGCGGCTAAACGGTCGTTATCACCAAGACGAATCTCCTCAGTCCCAACTGAATCATTCTCATTAATAATTGGGACAACGCCAAGTTCAAGAAGTCTAAGTAGGGTGCGCTTGGCATTCTCTTTATGCAAGTCGCGTGCTAAATCATCGCCAGTTACAAGTACTTGTGAAGCGACGATGTTGTGACGTGTGAATTCGGCACTGTATTTAGCAATAAGCAATCCTTGTCCAACTGAAGCTGATGCTTGTTGAGTTGCGAGATCCGTTGGGCGCTGGGTTAACCCAAGTGGCGCCATGCCTGCAGCAATTGCTGCTGAAGTAACAATAATTACTTCTTTGCCTTGCCCTTTTAAGTTAGCAACAACATCAACCAATTTTGTTACTGCGCTGCCGTTCAATGAAGTTCCGGCATCACCAGTTAGCGTCGAAGAACCGACCTTTATAACTATCCGTTTGGCATCCATTACTTTTCCTCTGAAATCGCTTCCACAACTACCCGTGGATCTTTTGGATTTTCGGTGTTGTATTCCCATTGCATTGCAATTTCATCTTCGCTTAATTGATCATCAACTAAATCTTCAATGTAACGCCCGGCCCATGGTGATTCCAAACGAAGGTCGCCACCACGAGGACCAGCAAGTAATTCGGCGCCCGCTTCGATAGAAGGTTCCCAATCAAAGATTACGGCGTTATCGCCCTCACCAATTCGAACTTCATCTTTCGCTTTTGCACCCTTTTTAAATAACTCTTTTTCAACGCCTAACGTTGCAAGACGATCAGCTAAATAACCAATAGCTTCGGCATTACCGAAATCTGTCTGCTTAACCCAACGAACTGGTTTATCTCCAATAACAGTGAATGAACCGTCGTTATTTGCGGTAACTGTGAATCCAGAATTTCCAACAGCAACTGGACGCAACACAATTCGCGCTTTTTCGACAAGTGCTTCGGCCTTGCGAGCTTCTTGAATAATGCGGGCCATTGCATAATTAAGTTCAGTTAAGCCAATATGTGATGCCGCAGAAATTTGATAGACCTGGTAACCACGTGCTTCTAAAATTGGTTGCACCATATCGGCCATCGCTTTTCCATCTGGTAAGTCAACTTTGTTTAGCGCAATTAAACGCGGACGCTCTGAAAGTCCACCGTAATGTGAAAGTTCTTCTTCAATGATGTCGAAATCTTTAACTGGGTCGCGATCTGTTTCTAGAGTTCCGCAGTCAAGAACATGCACAAGTGCAGCGCAACGTTCTACGTGACGTAAGAATTCGAGGCCAAGGCCTTTACCTTCTGAAGCACCTGGAATAAGTCCTGGAACATCTGCGACAGTGAAGCGCGTATCTCCGGCTTGAACAACACCAAGGTTTGGCGCAAGTGTTGTAAATGGATAATCCGCAATCTTTGGTTTTGCAGATGAGATCGATGCAATTAGTGAAGATTTTCCAGCAGAAGGAAAACCAATTAAACCAATATCTGCAACGCTCTTTAATTCAAGAGTAAGTGTGCGCTCTTCACCTGGCTCGCCTTTAAGTGCGAACCCTGGTGCACGACGCTTTGATGAAGCAAGACCAGCGTTACCAAGTCCACCTTTGCCACCTTGTGCGGCAATAAATCGTGTTCCAAAGCCAACTAAATCTGCAAGAACAGTTCCAGTTGAATCTTTAATAACTGTTCCATTTGGCACATGAAGAATTAGATCTTTACCCTCTTTGCCATTGCAGTAATCGCCGTAACCAAGTGAACCGTTAGTTCCACGACGAT
>CAXNFK010000037.1:0-9857 GCA_964201775.1 Candidatus Nanopelagicaceae bacterium | reverse complement strand
AGAAGATCACAAGAATCGGGATTGCAAGAAAGCCGCCGCCAATGCCAAAAATTCCGGTCATCGAACCAATAACCAAAGAGAGCGGAACTAGGGCGATCATTGGGATCTTCTTCTCGCTGCGCTCTGATACAGGCGCGCGAAGCATCGATAAGCCAGCCAGAATTAAAATAATTGCAAATCCAGTGATGATGAAGGCATCCGATAGGCGCCTCGCAACAATTGCGCCACCAAGGTTTGTGATTAAACCGAGCGACCAGATTGAAAGGGCGATTTTAATTTGTACATCGCCAGCTTTTATTTTAGGGACTAAGCCAAATGCGGCGGCAAGAAATACAACCAAGAGCGCGGCAGTGGTTGCGTGAACCGGCGTAAAATTAAATAGGTAGATAAGAATTGGCACTGTGAGCATTGCGCCACCAGCGCCAATGAAGCCGAGGATTGCGCCGATAGACACACCTGCGATGAGGGCGAGCGCGATTTCCATACGGCAATGGTGCCACCTTGCGCCTGTCAGGGGAGGCGGCTATCTTTCGAACATATGTTCGAAGAAACTATAACACAGAATCCAGCCAGCCCTGCGGGCGCTCGCGTGCTTGCCCCTGAAGGTGAACCAATTGAGTTCATCTATAACGGTCGCAAGTTTCACATCCATGCAATCGTTTCCAGATGGCGCGAATCTGGTGGTTGGTGGAATCGCATAAGTGATGGCAAGAATCGCGTAACTGAATCAACTATTTTCGATGATGGCGCTCGTGCAATTTGGCGAGTGGAGGCGGCGCCCGAAGGTGCCTTAGCAACCTTTGAAATTGAACTAGATGAAGTAACAAAAACTTGGTTGATCCGCCCAACATCTCGGCCGCTGTAAAACATGAAACGTTTTACTCATCTACGCGTTGCTAGTGGTTACTCATTTAAATATGGAACTGCCCATGCCAATCAATTAGTAGAACGCGCAGCTGAATTCGAAATGTCGGCGCTCGCACTTACTGACATGAACACGATGGCGGGGGCAATTCGGTTTGCTAAAAGCTGTGAAGCTAATGGCATTGCGCCAATTCTCGGTATCAATTTAAGTTTTGTGCAGAAGAAATATCGGATAACACTCCTTGCTCAAGGCGGACACCTAGATTCACTTTATCGATTAGTCACAGCGGTAAATCTCGATAACAGCGAGAACTTATTAACTCATTCTCTGCTGGAACGCTTTAGCCAATACTCAAGAAACTTACTTCTGCTTCATGGCCCCGAATCACAGTTAGCATCAGCAATCGCTGCTCGTAAAGGTGCTGAAGCACTTTCGATATTTAACTCAACGCGGGAATTGTTTGCTGTTCAAGGACTGGAATGTGTTTCACATTTGACTCGTGGCGATGGTCAATTTTCGACCTCTTATGCAGCGCGGATGTTGGGCTTTGCAAGAGATAATCAGGTGCCCGCAATTTTAAGTAATGCGGTGCGAATGCTAGATCGCGATGATGGGCCGGTTGCTGATGTGTTGGATGCGGCACGTAAATTAGTTCCGCTAAGCAACAAGAGTGTAAATCGCCAGAATAGTGAGGCTTACTTTAAAGCTAGTTCAGAAATGTCATTTCTGGCTGATGAAATTTCGCGGCTTGCTGGCGAACGCGATGGGCGATTGTTGTTAAACACAACTGAGGATTGGGCAGAACGCGCACTGCTTTCACCGCGAAAAGATATTGGTATTGGCGCTATTCATTTACCTGATGCCGCGGCGCTTGGGGCTAAGAACCACGGCGAACTTGCAACACAATTGCGCTCTAGATGTGAAGTTGGGTTATCTCGCAGATATGTCGGATCAAAATCAGTTGTTGCAGCAAGTCGATTAGAGGAAGAGTTAAGTGCAATTAGAACTCTTGGTTATGAATCTTATTTTCTAACAGTTGCAGACATCACCGATCTTGCACGCAGCAAGGGGATTCGAGTAGCAGCGCGGGGAAGTGGGGCTGGTTCACTAATTTGCCACGTGCTTGGGATATCTGGCGTCGAGCCAATAACTCACGGGTTGTTAATGGAGCGTTTCTGTTCGCCGCTTCGGGGCGAGCTGCCAGACATTGATATCGATGTTGAATCTGCCAGGCGGCTAGAAATCTATGATGCAATCTTTGAAAAGTATGGCCAACGTTGCGCGACAGTTTCGATGGTTGAAACTTATAGATCCCGCCATGCAATTCGAGATGTTGGCGCCGCACTTGGAATATCCCCAATGGAGATTGATTTAATTGCAAAATCAATGCCGCACATTAGATCTAGCAATATTCCAAAAGCATTGGCTAACTTGCCCGAACTAAAAGATTTAAATCTAAATACCCCAATTTTAAAGATGGCTATTGAACTTGCTGGTCGCCTAGATTCGCTGCCCCGACATTTATCGATGCATCCATGCGCAATTGTGTTATCGGATTTGGGGCTGGGGGATTACGCGCCGCAACAGATGAATGCAAGTGGATATCCGATGGTGCAATTCGATAAAGATGATGTCGAAGCTATTGGCTTACTGAAATTAGATGTTCTTGGTGTCCGGATGCAATCGGCAATTTCTTATACGCTCTCTGAGATTGAGCGAATTGAGGGCGCCCCGATTGATATCGATGAGATTGCTTTAGATGATCACGCCACCTTTGATTTAATTAAATCAACTCGAACCTTAGGTATATTTCAAATTGAAAGTCCGGGACAGCGCGAGCTTGTCGGAAAATTCGCACCGGAAACTTTTAACGATTTAATTATTGATATCTCACTCTTTCGCCCCGGCCCAGTTAAGAGCGACATGATCACACCATTTCTTGCAACCAGACATGGCCTGCGGGTTCGGCCAATAATTCACGACGACCTCGAAGATATTTTGTCTGAGACCGAAGGCGTAGTTGTTTTTCACGAGCAGGTAATTCGGATCATCTCGGTAATGACAGGGATATCTCTGGCCGAAGCCGATGAAAAGCGGCGCCAATTAGGCGATATCGCTAACCAACAAACGGTCTGTGATTGGTTCTATCCAGCCGCACTTGCTCGTGGTTACACCAGCACTGTTGTTACGGAAGTCTGGGAAATCTTGCGTGCCTTCGCATCGTTTGGTTTCTGCAAGGCGCATGCCGCTGCATTCGCACTTCCGACTTATCAATCATCTTGGTTAAAGACCCATCACACCGCTGCTTTCCTTGCTGGAGTTTTAACGCACGACCCGGGCATGTATCCAAAGCGCGTGATTTTAGATGAAGCGCGGCAGTGGGGAATTCAAATTGCACCAATTGATGTCAATTTATCTGATGCAACTTATCGAGTCGAGAAGAGTTCCCAAATAACTAGAGCGCCATATCTTGCACCAAATGTTTTAAGTTCTGGAGTCGAATTAAAGTTGCCAGATGCCCGGGGCTTTGCAATTCGTATTGCGCTAAGTGATATCGACGGCATTGATAGCAAAGAGGTCAAAACTATAATTTCTGGTCGGCCATATTTAGATTTAGCAGATTTTGTTTATCGCTCTGGGGCAAGTAGACCAACAACCGAATCACTTTTAATGGTTGGGGCATTTGATGATCTACATAAACTTTCGACATCGAATATCAATCGCCGAGACTTGCTCCTTCATCTACAGGATTTATATCGCCTTGCTGGTTCAAAGAGCACTACAAGCCAGAGCCAGATGACTTTTGAACTTCAACCATCGCGCCTTGAACCCAGCGGTCTGCCAGATATAACAGCTAGCGAACAAGTTAAAAACGAGATTGATATTTTGGGAATGGATGTTTCAAGTCATCTACTCGAGTTCTATGGTGAGTTTCTAAATTCAATTGGCGCTGTTCGTTCTTCGGATTTAATAAAGCACCGTTCCGGAACATCGGTGTTAGTTGCTGGAGTAAAGATTGCGCTTCAAACCCCACCGGTTCGTTCTGGCCGAAGAGTTATGTTCTTAACTATCGACGATGGCCATGGCTGCAACGACATAACTTTCTTTGAAGATAAACAGGCCGACTTCGCATCAGTCTTGCGAAACTCTTGGCTATTTTTAGTACGTGGCGAAATTCGCCGAACTGGACCAAGGGGAGTTTCACTTCTTGGAACTGGTGCGTGGGAGTTAGCAACTTCCTATGAGAAGTGGCGTAATCTCGCAGTTTATGGAGCCAGCGGATCATGAGTGAATCAACAATTCTCCATGTTGATATGGATGCCTTCTTTGCTTCAGTTGAAGAGCGCGATAACCCGGCGCTAAAAGGCAAAGCCGTAGTCGTTGGTACTGGAATTCGCGGCGTTGTATCTGCTGCAAATTACGAAGCCCGTAAATTTGGAATTCATTCCGCAATGGCGGTTGGTCGGGCAAAACGGTTAGCACCGCACGCAATATTCGTGCCCCCAAACATGTCGCGCTATTCCGAAGTTTCATCCCACATCATGGAGATATTCCGTTCGGTTACTCCGTTGGTGGAGCCACTTTCATTGGATGAAGCATTTCTCGATGTAACAGGTGCCAAGCGCTTACTTGGCGATGGTCGCGAAATCGCAAAACAAATTAGAGCAAAGGTAGAAGCGAGTGAAGGGATTACTTGCTCAGTTGGAATTGCCACAACAAAATTTATTGCAAAACTTGCATCCGGAAGATGTAAGCCAAATGGAATGTTAGAAATAGCTTCTGATCGAGTTCTCGAATTTCTGCACCCATTGCCGGTAAATGCAATCTGGGGAGTGGGACCGAAAACAAATGAGGAGCTACTTAAGTTAGGTTTACAAACTGTTGCCGATATTGCAAATACTCCGCGGCAAACTTTGATCCGAGCACTCGGAGAAGCCGCTGGCGCCTCACTTTACGAACTATCTTGGGGCCGTGATTATCGGGATGTAGAGCCCGAAGAGGTAGATAAATCAATTAGCGCTGCTGAAACATTTGATACCGACACCGAGGACCAAGAGATTGTTCTGCGCGAACTATTGCGACTAACCGAGAAAGCAACTTATCGAATGCGTGAGAAAGATTTCAGTGCACGAACCATTTCGATAAAGGTTCGCTTTGCAGATTTTAAAACTATTACTCGCTCAAAAACAGTTCCACTTGCGATTAGTGCAACTCATGAAGTTTTCGAAGTAGTTAAAACTTTATTTCTCGCTCTCAAATTGGATCGCGCCAGAATCAGATTGGTCGGTGTAAGTCTTGACGGTCTGGAAGATGGAATAGATGCCACCGAACAGTTGGTTTTAGGCGAGCGCGAGAACGGGTGGCGCCAGGCAACGGCTGCTATCGACAAGGCGAGCGCCCGATTTGGCCAAGGAAGCGTGCGGCCAGCCCGGTTATTCGAGGAATCCGACGATGATGCTTAAAACACACTGATAACAGCTAGAAATATCGGGGTTCGACTTTATTAGTTTGACTACCTGCCGTATTGTTAAGGGCATGCCCCTATCCGATCACGAAAAGCGCATGCTTGCCGAGATGGAAGCTGCCCTGGTTGCTGACGATCCCCGTTTAGTTTCAACGCTAAATGGCCGCGAGCGCACCCCAAGGGGTTCACGTGCTCTTCTTGGATTCATATCAATATTGGCAGGGATGCTGGTTTTGCTCTCTGGTCTCATTGCTCAGGTAATCCCCGTCGGAATAGCTGGATTTGTACTGTCCCTAGCTGGCTTAGTCCTATTTGTTTCAAATCTCTCTTTCGGAAAATCTGAGTTTAAAGGCCCTAAAGGCGCTCGCCCTAAGTGGAGCTCTCGCTTAGAAGATCGCTGGGAGCGACGCAACTTCGATAACTAATCCCTAACTAAGCGCTAATTGCATTCCTAAAGAGCCACCCGAATGGGTGGTTTTTTTATGCCCAAATCCGGGAGGCAAAATGGGGAAATGGGGAAATAAATGGCTCAAAATGGTGCAAAGTGGGTAGAAATGGAGTAAAGTGGTGAATGTAATCAAATCCGGGGGGATTTGAGCGTGAATTAGGGGAGGTGGGGCGAAATGTTTCTCGGCACCCACGAACCCAAACTCGATGAAAAGGGCCGCATTATTTTGCCCGCACGTTTCCGAGACGAATTAGCAAATGGACTTGTTATAACAAAAGGCCAAGAGCGTTGTTTGTATGTATTTCCTAGCGGTGAATTTTCTTCAATTACTGATCGTCTGCGCCAAGCACCCGTCACCGAAAAAGCAGCACGCGATTACATGCGCGTGATGTTTGCTGGCGCACACGATGAGGTTCCAGATAAGCAAGGTCGCGTAACAATCCCAAGTGGACTTCGCACTTATGCGGGTTTAGAAAAAGATTGCGTTGTAATCGGCGCAAATACTCGCTTGGAAATTTGGGATAACGCAGCTTGGGATTCTTATTTAGCAGATCGTGAAAAAACTTTCTCTGATGTTTCATCGGAGGTGTTACCAGGCCTTTTCTAAATTGTGGCCATCGCCGACCTCTATAACGACGCCCCTTCCCCGGCGCCGTTACCCCCAGATCCGTCGGCCGGCGATGACCAGAGTTTAGAAAAGTTTAGTAGTTCAGATTAACAACTTAACAAGTTAATGAAAGGGGGAGAAGATGCAAGATGCGCTACACATTCCAGTTGCTTTAGATCGCTGTATTGCGCTGCTCTCTCCTGCAATTGAAGCAAGAAGTAATCCAGTAATAGTTGATGCCACACTTGGTATGGGTGGACACACCAAAGCGCTACTTTTAAAATTTCCCAATCTTAAAATTATTGCGCTAGACCGTGATTTAAGTGCAATTGAAATTGCAACTACAAATCTAAGTGACCTTAGTGGTCGAGTGGAGATAATCCACGCTGTTTATGACGAACTAGATGAAGTCCTTTCAAAGCTAGGAATTACTGAGGTCGATGGAATTCTCTTCGATTTGGGTGTCTCTTCCATGCAACTTGATCAAGCAGATCGAGGTTTTGCGTATTCACAAGATGCACCCCTCGACATGCGTATGGATCAAAGTAGCGGGCCAAGTGCGCTAGATATTTTAAATACCTATTCTTACGGTGAATTAGTTCGAGTAATTCGCAACTATGGTGAAGAGAAATTTGCTACGAAGATAGCTGACAACATAATCAAAGCCCGCGAAAGTGGAACGCTTAAAACCACAAAAGATTTAGCAGAAATTGTTAAGAACAGCATTCCGGCGCCGGCAAGACGTACCGGAGGAAATCCTGCGAAGCGGACCTTTCAGGCACTTCGTATTGAAGTGAATCAAGAACTTACGGTTTTAGAGCGAGCAATTCCTAAAGCAATAAGTGCTATTCGAATCGGTGGTCGCCTAGTTGTTATGTCTTATCAATCTCTTGAAGACAAAATTGTAAAGCGAGCATTTACAGAAGTAATCGGTTCAAATTCGCCGCTGGGCTTGCCCTTTGATCTGCCAAATTCCGCCGCAAGTTACAAGTTAATTATTAGCGGCAGTGAAGGTGCGAGCGATTCTGAAATTGAAATAAATGCTAGAGCGCAATCAATGCGCTTACGTGCTTTGGAAAGGGTGGCTGCCTAATGGCAATTCTTGCCCTTCCACCGTTGATTAGACCTCGACTTGCGCTGAAGCAGGTTGTTGAAAATGTTAGCGATGCCCAGAGCGCTCTTGCATCACAGAGATTAGACACCCGTAAGTTTATTTTCGCAATCGCTAGTGCGATAACAATAAATTTTTTGGTAATCGCAGGAATCAACATATTAATGACACAAGACGCCTTTACTCTTCAAGAACTTAAGAGCCAACGCAATTCGGCACTTGATCAGAAGGATGCAATTCTAAATATTGTTAATCAGAAGAATTCACCATTAAATCTCTCAAACGTAGCCAGTCAAATGGGAATGGTTCCAGCTACAAAAATCGGATACCTTAATTATTCAGATAACAATTCAGATAACTATTCAGAATTGAATAACCTGGTGACAAAATGAGTCACCAAGCGCTGGTTCATAGGCGAATTAGAGTTCTACTAGTCGCAACATTCGCGCTATTTGGAATCATTATTGCGCAACTATTCTCGGTTCAAGTTGTGAGAGCTGGAACTATTAGTGAGCGAGCATCCAAAGAACTTCTTAATACCTCAATACTTCTGGCCCCTCGTGGGGTTATCAGTGACGTTAACGGCGTAGAACTTGCTCGAAGTGTTGCGGCAATAACAATTGTTGTTGACCAAACTCAAATTACAAATCCAGAACTAACCGCAAAAATTACCAGCCCGGTCCTTAAAATGGAAGAATCAGAATTAGTTTCACTTTTTACGGGCAAACTGAAATACAAAATAATCGTAAAGAACGCAAAGCCTGCTATGTGGAGTCAATTACAGAACATTGTTTCAAATTACAACAAAGAAGTGCTTAAAGAGAAAAGTGGCCTATCTAAGCGAATCGTAGGCTTCTTCTCAGAGCGGGCGTATGTTAGTGAATACCCAACCGGAACTCTTGCATCTTCGCTAATCGGCTTTATAAATCATGAAGGTGTTGGGGCAGCGGGAATTGAGAGCAGCCTTAATAGCGAATTATCAGGAATAAATGGCCAATACATTTATGAAAATGGCGCCGGAACAATTATTCCTGGATCAGCAAAGATTAGAACAGAAGCTAAAGCAGGAACATCAATTCGTCTAACGGTCGACCGTGATATTCAGTGGGTAGCACAGGATGCAATAAGCAAAGCGGTAAAGAGTTCGAAGGCTAAGTCTGGAACCGTAATTGTGATGGATCCGAAAACGGGAGCAATAATCGCGCAAGCAAGTGCGCCAACCTTTAATCCATCAAAGCCAATTGTTGGCAATTTGAATGTAATTAGAAATCCAGCTGTGCAAGATGTTTACGAACCTGGATCTACTGGAAAAGTTATTACATATGCTGCCGCACTAGAAGAGAAGAAGTTAACGGCCAACTCAGTTTATACAGTGCCATATTCAATGAAAGTTGCAGGAACAAAGTTTTCAGACCATGAACGCCATCCAACTCAGCGACTCACTGCGACTGGCGCCCTTGCAGTATCGAGCAATACCGCGTCAATTGAAATCGGACAACAACTTGGCAGCAAGACTCTGTATCAATATCTAACAGACTTTGGTTTCGGCAAAAGCACGGGTTCACATCTGCCAGGTGAATCGGCTGGCTTATTGCGTCCCGTTAGTGATTGGTCAGGAACTTCGCTTCCTACATTCTCATATGGCCATGGGTATTCAGTAACCGCACTGCAAGCGACAAGTGTTTTCGCAACAATTGCAAATGATGGCGTTCGAATTACGCCAACTGTTGTTGCTGGTACTACCGATGCAAGTGGAAATTACATCCCAGCTAAAGATCAGAAGAGTAAGCGTGTAGTAAGCGCCGAGACTGCAAAAGAGATTCGCAGGATGCTGGAGAGTGTGGTGTCGGTTAATGGAACTGCGCCGACTGCAGCGATTCCAGGCTATCGAGTCGCAGGTAAAACCGGAACTGCAATGAAATTCAATTCAAACTGTAATTGCTATAGCGGCTACACCGCATCATTTATTGGCTTTGCGCCAGCGGATGCACCGGCATATGTTGTTAGTGTGACGATTCAAGAACCGCAGGGAATGCACTGGGGTGGAGCGCTTGGTGGACCAGTCTTTGCAAAGGTTATGAAATTTGTCTTGCAGTCAAAGCACATTGCACCTTCAACCACAAAATTAAAGGCGTATCCACTTACGGAAGCTGAACTCAAGAAAAGCGCAAGTGCAAAATGATTCGGCCAGTATCTGATTTCTCTAAATCAGCAGCCGAACTATCACGTTTTATTGGGATTGAATCTAAATTTGATTTTCAATTTACTGGAATTACGTCGACATCTACTTCAGTTGAGGTTGGCGACCTCTTCGTCGCACTACCTGGAGAAAATGTTCATGGCGCAACCTATATTGATGAA
>CAXNFK010000036.1:0-9940 GCA_964201775.1 Candidatus Nanopelagicaceae bacterium | reverse complement strand
CACAAGTTGGTAATTAAGCTTTATTCTCGTGTTTTGCAATAATTTTTCTTGATAAGAAGATATGACCAAAGAATCCAATTGCCAACGCAAGAATTACGCCGATATTTGAATACGCCCACGGCCCATCTTTTCCGCCAATTAAACCTAAGAAATATCCCTGCCAAGAGAGCCAACTAGCGAATGTATTAGTTACAAATCCCCAACCAACTAGTGCGCCGATTGCAACTAATGAAAGAGAGCGCAGATTCCAAGAACCATAAATACCCTTTGGATTAAATAAATCTGCTTCTTTATAATCCCGCTTGCGCATGACTACATCAGCAACAAAGATTGCAGACCAAGCTGCAATTGGAACTCCTAGCGTTATAAGAAAACCTTGGAACGGCCCGAAGAAATCTCCAGCGATCCACACAATATAAATAGTTCCAAGTGCCATGATTACAGCATCGATAGATGCAGCAACGTGTCGCTTCACAGGTAGCCCAACAGAGATAAGTGCGAGCCCAGATGAATACAGATCAAGTATCGCCCCACCAATTAGCCCAAGTATTGCAACTGCGGCAAATGGAATTAAATACCAAGTTGGAACTAACGTTGTTAGCGCACCAATTGGATCCATCGCAATTTTCTCGCTTAGTTCTTTACTGCTTCCGGCTAACAAAGAGCCATAAATTACCAAAGTGATAGGGACAATTGAGGCGCCGAAAACTGTCCAACCAATTACACCTCTGCTCGAAACGCTACGTGGTAAATACCTTGAATAATCTGCGGCGCAATTGACCCAACCAAGCCCGATTCCGGTAATTCCAAATATAAGTGCACCTAAGAAGGCCTGAACGCTTCCACTTGGGATTGCTGAAACTGAACTCCAATTAACTTGATCAGCAGTTAGCGCAATATAGCCAACAGTTAAAAGTATTGTTGAAACTGTTAAGACTTTCTGAAGTCGCATGATTACTTGAAAACCAAGGACTCCGCCAAAAATAGTTAACCCGGCTGCGATAGAGAAGCCAAGGATTCGCGAAATGTTTGGTTCAATGTTTCCAACTCTAGTTAGAACTGTTTCTGTTGCAAGTGTTGCAAGTGAAACAAGAACGGTTTCCCAGCCAACAAAAATTAAATATGAAAGCAATCCTGGAACAACATTTCCTTTTACGCCAAAGGCGGCACGTGAAAGTGTCGTCGTTGGGGCATTTGCGCGTTTGCCAGCAAGGGAGCTAATCCCAACCAAAAAGAAAGATGCAACTGTTCCGATTATTGCTGCAAATGTTGCCTGCCAGAAAGAGATTCCAAATCCAAGAAAGAAAGAGCCATATGAAAGTGCGAGTAGCGAAACATTTGCTGCAGCCCATGGCCAGAATAATGAGCGCGCAGATCCGCTTCTTTCGTTTTGTGCAATGAAATTAGTGCCATTCATTTCTAACATGGCGCTAAGGATAGAGGTAATAGATAAGATTGGCAGATGTTTGCAAAAGATGAGTTTCTAAAAGCCCGACTTGCAATCTTGATTTCATTTCTCATAAATGGATTCTCCGTAGGAAGCTTCGTATCTAGAATTCCAGATTTTAAGTATGAACTCGGGATTTCAAACGGTGTTCTTGGTGCCTCACTTTTTTGTGCATCAATTGGTGTACTCGCGGCCCTTCGCCCAACTAGTAGAGCCGCAGCCAAATATGGCAGTGGTCCAATAGCCAAATTTTCTGCATTTACACTCGCTCTGGCAGTTCCATTTGTTGGATTACTTTTCAACCTTCCTTGGTTTCTTTTCTCGCTATTTATTTATGGCGTTCTCTCTTCAATCCACGATCTTTCAATTAATGCTCACGCAGCAGCGTTAGAAAATAAAGCAGGGAAGCGTGTGATGAGCACGTTTCACGCGATGTGGTCAATTGGTGGTTTAACTGGTGGCGCAATTGGTGGAGTGCTCGCGAGTTTCAATGTCTCCATTCTGATCCATGCGATTGGTGTTGGTTTATTTATTGCTCTAGTTGCACTCATCACTCGTAACTGGTTCTTGCCTGCCGAAGCAGATCAACATGTAATTGAGAAACATGAAAAAAGAAAGACGCCACGCAGATTCTTGATCTTAGGTCTGTTGGGGCTATGTGGCTCACTTGGTGAAGGGGCGGCAAGTGATTGGGGCGGAGTTTTAGCTCGCGAAACATTTGAAGCATCCGCACTAATGTCTGCTCTGCCATATGTTTTCTTCTCGGCAACAATGGTTATCGGAAGATTATCTGGAGACTTTCTTGCCCATAAATTTGGAGTCGTTAAACTTCTAACCTGGTCTGGATTTATTGCCGGAACCGGCTTAACTGCAGGTTTATTTGCTGGAAATATTTATGGCGTAATTATTGGCTGGCTGTTGCTAGGCATCGGAATTTCGACTGTAATTCCAATGATGATTAGCGCAACTGGAACTCTAGCCAATGAGAAATATTCGGGACAGGTTTCTGCGGCTGAAGGTGTGGCTCTAGTAACTGGTGTCGCATACTTTGGCTTCGTAATTGGCCCACCGCTTATTGGTTTTATTTCAGAAATCGTGACGTTGCGCTGGGCGATGCTGCTTCCGGCTGTATTGGCAATAATTTTTGGATTAAGTGCAAAAAAAGTATTGTCATAGTAAATTGCGCTCCATGATTACTCCTCAGAAACTTGCATCCAATCAATTTGATCACTTCTACAAAGGCGGATACCGCATTGGCGCACTTCGCAATGGCCCAGGTGGACCAATGCGACCTGAAGAGTGGATTGGTTCAATGACAACTCGCTTTGGCGAGAAGACCATGGGACTCTCAACGCTTTCTGACGGAAGTTATCTGCGAGATTCAGTTATCGCAAATCCAGAACAGTGGCTTGGCGCCGAACATTTAAATACCTTTGGTGCAAGCACAGAACTATTAATGAAATTGTTAGACCCAGATCAAAGACTTCCAGTTCATTATCATCCAAATCGTAAGTTTGCTAAAGAACATCTCTCGTTAAAACATGGAAAGACCGAAGCATGGATTATTTTGGAAGCGCCAGCAGGAGCAAGTGTTGGTTTAGGTTTCGGTAAAGAAATGTCAAAGCCTGATGTTTCAAAGATGGTCGATGCCAGAGATTCAGATGGCTTACTGGCCTCTCTTCAAAAGTTTGAAGTAAAAGCAGGAGACACGGTTTTTGTTCCAGCAGGAACACCACATGCAATTGGTGCCGGAATATTTGTTCTTGAACTTCAAGAGCCAACAGATCTTTCAGCGCTTCTGGAATGGAATGACTTTGCAGTAGATGGCGTTAAAGATGGCCATCTTGGTTTAGGTTTTGATACCGTCTTAGATGCGCTTCGATACACACCAATTGAAAAAGACGAAGCTAGCAAATTAGTTTTCTCGAATCGGCTATTTAGTAATTCAGATCAATCTGTCTTTACTGCTGTTGCTGATCCATATTTCCGTGCTGATTATTTAGCAGGAAATAGCAGCAAGATTGCTGCCGGATTTAGCATCATGCTCGTTCTTGAAGGCACCGGAAATATTGCTTTCGAAAACAATTCGGCAATTGATGCAGTCAAAGGTGATGCAATTCTGATTCCACATAGCGCTGGAAGTTGGACGCTAAGCGGTGCAAGTGGAGTTGTTTGTCGCCCACCACTAGCAAAAGATGCGCCACTCGCTATTTAATATCTGCCATATCTAAAGTTGGAAGACTTTCTAAAGCATTTGCCATCATTGGTGGACATGGCTGACCAGGGGCAATAACTGGTTCAAAGTGCCACCATTCGTTCTCGTAAACTCTGCAAAGTCCAAACTGTGAGCCATTGTCTTCTAACCACTTAACGGCAACTTTATCGCCTGGATAATTAACATCGATTGCAATTCCCCACGGGTGATGCGAAATATCTTTTGGTAGAACCCATTTCGAAGCTTCATTTTCGCTTCCATATTTCGCCACCGCATCATTAAATAATCTTTCCTGCAGTTGTTGAGATCGAAATCCCGAAGTTATTCGAATATCAAATCCAGCAAGTCTTGCTGCTGCCTGCGCTGCCAAAAATCTAACCTCAAAAGTTCGATCAAGTTGGGTAGGTCTAATCTCCGAATGAATAATTGGTGCGGTTCCTAGTGGTTCTTCTGGTGCTAAACATCCGTTCTCAGTATCACTTGTTCGCAACTCACTACTCTCTATATTAAAACAGAGAAGTGGTTCGACTACTTTTGGAGCATCTTGTATTTTGCTTTCAACCGGGTTAGGTGTAGATAAGACTAAAACCGCACATACCAACAGGAAATATCCGGCAGCATAGAAGTAAAAATCTGAAGTTTGCTTATCCATTGCTTCGGGCGCTCTTTGGGAAATTGGTAATCATGCCATCAACTTTGAGTGCTTTGCAGATTTCAAATTGATTTTTTTCATTGACCGTCCAGATAAATATTCTGCATCCCCGGTTCTGCAATTTCTTCACTAGAGATGGATACCTAGTAACTAGATCAATATTGAGGGCTAGAAATTTTCTTTTCGAGAATCTCGCTGACAGGTAGTATTTCGTAACTTTGCAAAAATTCCATTGTGATTTAACTCTTCCAATAGCAAAACTCGAAAAAGACATCACTATTACTTCAATTCCGGTCTCGCTAATTTGCGCGGATTTCGATTTCAATAATTCGACAACTTTATATTCGATTCGTCCCCCAAAAATATTTGGGTGTTTCGTCTCAATAAGTAAATCCTTTTTAGCAGAAATTGCTAAATCCAGTAATTCATTTAAGGTTATTAAATTATAGACACTTCGGAGCTCTTTTAGACTACTTCGTGAAACCCTCAAACTCTTTCCCGCAATTCGTTTCGTTGTTGCATCATGAAGGCAGACAATCTCGCAATCCTTTGAAAGGCGGACATCACATTCAAATCCATCTGCGCCTTCATCGATTGCAACCTGATATGCCAATCTCGTCATTTCAGGATTGTTTCCTGAAGATCCACGATGTGCGTAAATCTTCATTTGCCAACTATGAAGAGCAAGGAATTTACTAGACCAAATTTCTTAGAAGGAGGTTTGGCAAGAAATAAGGTGCGCATAATCGGTGACCAGATTCCAAACACTCGAGAAAATACTTTCGCTCTAGCTCTTCTATCTGATGCAGAATTTCTAAGGTTCCCAGAACTATCTGTTGGATGAGTAGCAATAACGATAGGTTCAAATCTTCCCTTTAACCCAGCACGAAGGGCGTCAGCAATGAAAATATATTCATCCCCTAGATAATTCGTGGCACCAGCACCAAAGTTTTCATCGAACTTAATACCTGCGGCTTTTATGTCGGAAACTCTAATCATCATTTCATAAGTCGCGGCTTTGGCCGAATTAGTGAGTTTGAGTTCATGGGCTTTACTTGGGTAACTCTTACGAAGCTTTCCAGTCTCATCGACAGCCTGCATCAAAAGTATTGAGATGTGTGGATTAGCAATTAGAAGGTTAATCGCTGATGCAATTCCAGATTCACTAAATTTAATATCATCATCGCCAAAGATTAGGTAATCGGTATTTGTATTAACTATCGCCGCATTGCGACTTTTTGCTACGCCTCTATTTTTTAATTCAATCACTTTTACTTCATCGGCAAATGTTGGTGTGACTATGCCTTCAGGATTCTGCACTATTACAAGGCTATTTACCGAACTTAGAAACTTAATATTCTTCGCCCGGTTGGCTAAGGTTGAATAGCCAATTGTTAAAGGCAAGGAGCTACTCACTGTGAGTGCGTGCCCTTGCAAACCTCATTAAGCCACTTGAAATATTCGAGAGACTTGAACTCTGCATACGTAGGCCAAAGAAGAGAACAACAGTATTTGATGGGCTTATTTCGCCGTTAAAACTTAGAGCTATCAGCGCTCCAAAGAGAATTAACATTGCCAATCCGGAAAGTAAAATTCCAGTTTCGCCAGAGCGAATTCGGGTTCCAATCTTTATTGAGTTTGGAATGTGTTCTTTGCGAATTTTTGCCTTAACAAAGCCACGCTGTGATTTTAACTGTTTGCGGAAGATCATTCCAAAAATTTGTAATATGCCCAAAACTACAACAATATTAAGTAATCCAAATTTCCAATTCAAAAAAGTAAAGAAAACAATGATTACACCCATTTGGGTGAAAATGCTAAGCAAGGTAGTTAATTCAAAGGCAAGTGACCAACGCCAATTCTCTTTAAGACGATTAACCTTCTCTTCCGAGGCCTTGAAAGCCCGATCAAAAACATTTACTCTATAGATGCGTTGAAAATAGTGACCCGCTCTAGTTCCACCAAAGAATATGAAGAATCCGCACACATATAAAATTATTTGGGTCCTTGTCATTTCGCCTTCATGCAAAATTAACTGTGTGAACAATTTCGCTACCGCTAGTTCTGACACTGAGATAAAAGCGGCAGTCAGAACAAGTACTACCAAAATCAAACGATATTTTGTGTTTGGAAAAAGCTGCAGCGTCGACGCCTTAAGTTGTCCTAATATTGTGCGCACGAGTTAATTATTCCGTAATTTCGCTGAAGACACGATAGCCGCGATATGACCTATCGTGACAAATAGCGAGATTCCGAGCGCGATCTCCAAGGATTGGCTAAATGTTCCGAATAACGCCACGTACATAGTGAACTCAACCGAGTGAAACATTCGCTGTGCTGGAATGAAATTAAAGAGTTTTCGGATTCTTCGAAGAATCCCTTTAACTGGCATGTTAATTCCGGATTTATCCTGAATTTTTGGCAGGCCGGAAAATGCCCGGGCTACATGCACCGCATCATTCAAGCCCTTATTTACAATTACTAAAATGGCTAAAAGAGCCCCAAGGAAAGGAAAGATCGAATCAGTAATTGGTTCATTGGGCCAATTAGCAAGCCGCAATCCAAAACAGATTGGTAATAAACCTTCTGCTAAATAATGTCCGAGCTTGTCTAGGAAAATTCCCATTGGGGATTTAGTTTCCCGCCATCTGGCAACTTCACCATCGCAGCAATCAATCAACATTTGTAGATGGCTGAGAAATAGTGCAAGTGCAATTCCCTGCCAACCTTGAATCAAAAGTGCTGGCCCGATTGATGCACCAACAAGAATCATTAACCAAGTAACACCATTTGCAGTTATTGGAGTTCGCAAAAGAATTCGAGTTAAGTAAGGTGAAATCCTTCTCTGATAAAGATCAGCAATCCAATGTTCAGAAGTTGATCTACCAGTAACCGATAACGGTTGCGAGACCTCACGAATCTGCGCAATAGTTGGTCGAGTTGGTCTTGTTGTCATGGGTTAGTTCACTTTCGTTTTGCGACTAAGAATCCATTGAACTGAAGATATTACAAAGAACAGTACGCTGAAATAATAAACAAGAATGGATAGAGACCATCCCATCCAAATCCAAAGTGCAATTATAAGCAATCGACCAAATACAAATCCACCAGCCACAGATAACCAGATTGGTTTTCTCTCGTTTTGAAGTGCCCGGTACATATTGTCGTAATGGTTGAAGAGAATTGCAAACAAAAGTAGGAATATTACGGACTTATCAAGGTCGGTTACAAAAGCCAATTCAATCACTATTGCACCTTCTAGTAGGCGCAATAACGAAGGGGTAAGCCAATCAAATCGATTTGTTGAATTCTTGCTATTCATTGAATCTAATTGATCATCAATTAAATTGTTATTAACTCTATTTTTAGGCCAAGTCATAGTTTTTTTAACTCTGCCTCGAAAGACTAGAGCAATAGATACGAGCGCAAGTATTGGCATTATTGTGAATGTAAATGCTGCCCCACCTATTACCGAGGATGCGCTAATTACTAGCCAGCGTTCTCCGATAGGGAATTGCACAGCCTTTTTTGACCAATATTCCCAGCGACTTTTCTTCTCGTGTTCTACTGAAACATAACCATCATTCTTCAAATTGAAGTCAAGTGGCTCTAGATGTGAACTTCTAATTTTATTTATTCGAGCAAAGTTGTAATCAGATAGATGTCTAAAGGTTTGTAAAAGCATCATTCCAAGCGCAGGAATCCAAAGATCTCGACCACTTTCAGCGGCGCCATATGCAAGAGCGAAGAAGACTAAATATTCTTTAATTCGATCGGTAATTGCATCCAGCCATGCACCGAGTTGCGAAAACTGTCGGGTGTATCTAGCTAATTCGCCGTCTACACAATCAATAATTATGCTTAGTTGCAGCAAGACAGCACCAATAAAGATTGCCCAGAAATTACCCTTACTAAATTCATATGCCGATAACAACCCGACTGCAAAAGAAATTAAAGTTACTTGATTCGGTGTCATCTTTAAGCGAACTGCAAGCCAAGTAAACAGCTTAGATATTTTGCGTAGAAAGAAGACCGAATAGAATCCATCATTTGCTCGGTTCGCTAGCTTCAACCGCAGCCGGGCATCATTAAGTGCCGCAATCTGGTTCTGAGTTGTTTGGCGCTCACTTGGGTTGCTACTTCTTATAAATGGTGCCCCTGCTACTTCTGCAGGTGCAACAACAACTGCTGCTCTTACAAGTGCGACAAGAATCAAGTCGATGGTATTTCCGGAATAGCTAGTATTTTCAACTTTGGAGAGCACCTCAACAATCTCCTGTTTTTGAGATTGCGATAGCCGAATTATTCCCAGGAATATGTGGTTGCCGTGCCCAACTTCGTGATACCCAGAACTTGCGCCAGTAATACGACCTTGGCTTACTCGGGTTTCACCATTCTTAATCTTCGATACAAGAGCCGTTGTTACAGTTCTTGGATAGTCAGTCAATAATTCAAGATGCGGTTTGGTGACCACGGTATTTTCATCGATTAAAAGCAAATCTTGATTGCCTGATTGAAATGCCTTTAGAACATCTGAAATTTTGGTGCCCTGATCAACATCGAGGGTTCGAAGATTTCCGGTCATAAGCGGTAATCTATCGTGTCTAACAGGCATTCTTTAGGAAAAGACGGGTTGGAAAGATAGAGATGGCTATTCAAGTTGTGATTTTGGCGGCAGGCATGGGAACTAGATTAGGAAAACCTTGGCCTAAGCCTTTAACGGTTTTATCTGATGGCCGATCGATTATGCAACAGCAGATGGAGAACGTATCAAAGGTTTTTGGAGATGTATCAAGAATTACGGTCGTTGTTGGATTCAAACTTGAAATGATTATTGAAGCTCATCCAAATGCAAATTTTGTTTACAACGAAGTTTACGATCAAACAAATACTTCAAAGAGTTTACTTAAAGCACTTCGTGCCAGCCAAGAATCTGGTGTTCTATGGCTAAATGGTGATGTTGTATTTGATTCAAAAGTTTTGGAACGAGTTGCCGATCGAATTAGATCTGAAAAATCATTTGTCTGTGTGAATACATCCGCCACAGCAGAAGAAGAAGTTAAATACACGGTCAACGAGAAAGGTTTCATAAAGGAACTTTCAAAGACTGTAAAGAATGCACTTGGTGAGGCTGTCGGAATTAACTTCATTTCTGCCCACGAGAAGGCAGATGTTATTAAGCAATTAGAAGCATGTGCTGATCAAGATTACTTTGAACGTGGTCTGGAACTTGCAATTGAAAAGAATGGCATCGAAATGGAACCTGTCGATATCTCTGATTTATTTGCAGTAGAGGTCGATTTCCAAGCAGATTTAGATCGAGCAAACGAAGGACTCAAGTAATTATTTTTTGAGTCTTTTAATTCCTTCTTTAATTGCCGCTTCTACTTCTGATATTTTTCTCTCAGAGATTCTAATCTCATGAGTAATTGGCGTAATTTCAGATAATTTGATTTTCGGATCTATCGATACCGGATTTAACTCTTTAACTCCTGCGCCTAGAGCGTAATCAGAATATTTGATCCCATCTCCGTGGACATATTCTTCAAAGCCTTTGAAAACAACTAGCGCACAAGGTATGCCATAGCTTTGACATGTAATCATCACGTGCATTGCACTTGTCACG
>CAXNFK010000035.1:0-10170 GCA_964201775.1 Candidatus Nanopelagicaceae bacterium | reverse complement strand
TGATTTTCCAGAACCAGATAGTCCGACCAGGAAAACAAATTCGCCCTTTTGAATATCAATATCAACTGAATCAAGAGCAGCGTGGTCCTGCTTTGGATACATTTTGGAAACGTTTTCAAAACGAATCATGATCGCCTCCTTATAACTTTCCGCTAATAGCTAAAACTTCTCTAGATTCTTCAAGTTGGCGCAAATAGCAACTCTAATGTTGCCTTTATGCGCCTTGGCTATGTGGGAAGTTTAGGCAGAAACTGCCTCTTGGGGCAGGAAATACGCGCGAAAAAGGCTGAGAGATTTCCCTTGCTTACGCGTAATTGTGTGTGATATTTATTTGCATTTACTAAATTATTGAAACCGACAAACTAATCAGTGCTTTTGCGCCATTTAATCCCGGCTTCAATAAAGCCATCTATCTCGCCATCTAGTACTGCGGAAGGATTTCCAACTTCGAAATCAGTTCGTAAATCTTTAACCATTTGATACGGAGCTAAAACATAAGAACGCATCTGATTGCCCCATGAACCAGAGTTGTCACCCTTTAAGGCATCTAAGCGCGCACGCTCTTCTTGGCGACGACGTGCTAATAATTTAGATTGTAAAACTGCCATTGCTGTTGCTTTGTTCTGGATTTGAGAACGTTCGTTCTGGCAAGAAACAACAATCCCTGTTGGTAAATGTGTAATTCGAACTGCAGAATCTGTCGTGTTAACTCCTTGGCCACCTGGTCCAGATGATCGATAAACATCAACGCGTAGTTCTTTTTCATCAATCACAATGTGATCGCTCTGTTCCACAACCGGTACTACTTCGACACCAGCAAAAGATGTATGTCTGCGAGATTGTGAATCAAATGGTGAGATGCGAACTAAACGATGAGTTCCTTGTTCGACCGAGAGAGTGCCATATGCATAAGGCGCATAAACTCTAAAAGTCGTTGATTTAATTCCGGCTTCTTCAGCATGTGAAGTTTCTAGAACATCAACTTTGAAGTTGTGGCGTTCGCAATATCGCAAATACATGCGCATCAACATTTGGGCCCAGTCAGCCGCTTCAACGCCGCCGGCTTCAGAGCGAATAGTTATTAAACAATCTCGATCATCATATTCGCCACTCAATAGCGTTTGAACTTCTAATTCGCGGATTGCACGCGTTACATCATCTAATTCATTTCCCGCATCAGCAACAGCGCTCGCATCTTTTTCGCCCTGTGCTAATTCCAAAAGCAATGGGATATCTTCAAGACGTCGACGAATTGTGTTCGATTTATTCAAGGTCGCCTGAACCCGAGAAAGCTTGCTTGTTACTGCTTGGGCTTTTTCAGGGTCATCCCAAAGATTCGGTTCACTTGCTTCAGCTTCCAAAGTTTTGAAATCTGCTTCCAATTTGGGCAGATTTAATACTTGTTCAATAGCCGAAAGAGTTACGCGTAATGCGTTGACTTCTTCCAGATATTCGCGGGCTGCCATGGGTTAAGCGTAACGGCATTTTAAATCTGTTTTCATGTGCAATAGAGTTTTCCCAAGATTACGAAAGGAGCCAAGGTGAAGATCACAGATTCGTTCTATGAGAAGTCTAGAAAATCTGCTGTTTGGTTGCTCCGCCTCGAATCGTTGATTCTGATTGGGCTTGTTATTTACTTGCTTCTTGCAACTATCTTTTCGACTGCAACGTGGCCATCGGCGCTGATAGGTGAGATTGTGTTTGCTTTGATTGGTGCTGCTGGGCTGTATTTTGCGGCGACTGGATTTGCCAAGAAGCGTTCGTATGGAAGAGCCCCTGCGGTGCTAGCAAATGCAATTGCTGTTGGCGTTTCTTACTACATGATTACCGGGAATTTATTATCAGTTGGAATTCCATTGGCGCTATTGGGTGCCACAACTTTTGTTGCTGCGCTATTTGGATATCGCGAATAACTTTACAATTATTGCTAAACGACTACCAAGGAATTACTACTTGGTCTTCCCAAAATATCCCAGTTTGATCTGTGCCAGCTTCAAATTTTCTAGTCGCTAACCAAATTGCTGTTGCCGCACCTTCTTCTGCAGATCTAGGTGCATCAGGGCCGCCCATATCTGTTCTGCTGTGATTCGGACAGATCGCATCAACTAAGAATCCGCGACCACCTTGTCCGGTTTCATGTGCAAGATTTCTAACTAATGCATTAACTCCAGCTTTACTAATTCGATACGGTGCAAGTCCCCCAGCATTTCCTGGACCAGACATTCGACCTAAACATGCTGAGAAAATAATTACGCGACCATTACGGGCTTCAGCCATTGCTGGTGCCAAAATGTTAATAGCAATGAATGTTGAATCTAAATTTATTGCCATGACGCGACGCCATTCTTGCGATGTTGTGCGCAAAGTTTTCGACATTTTTTCGCTCATCACGCCATGTGCTAAAACAAGAATTGATGGTGTTCCATATTTTTCGCGAATCTCTTCAAATTTACTTTGCGTCGCAGCAAGATCTTCAAAATCAACGCTTTCAAATTCGCAATTAATCTCTGCTGCGCTTTTTGCTGCGCGCTCTGGATCTTTACTAATGATTAGAACTCGGTGGCCAGCAGCCTTAAGGGCCTTTGCCACAACAAATCCCAATCCGCGGGAGCCACCCGTAACAACTGCAAGAGACTGGTCTTGGGAATTGGAATTCATAGCCGTAACTCTGCCGAAGTTTTAAAGAGATTTCCTCCTGAATATCGCGAGATAGGCGGGAAATCTCGTGGATATCGCGTGTGAATAGGAATGTGATGAATCTAATTATTACCAATTTCTGAAATATGGCCAGAAAAAATAGGGCCTTGCCCATGGCCCCTATTAGACTTAAGCGAGACTTAAATTAAATTTAGGAGTATCGAAAGTGTCGGCAACTGGATCTAATACACCTGCGAATCACTTTGGTGGATCTTTTGGCCCAAATGAGTGGCTTGTCGATGAGATGTTTGAAAAATATTTAGCTGACCCAAATTCTGTCGATGCGGCTTGGGGCGAATTTTTTGCAGATTACAAACCAAATGCAAATGGAACTTCAAGCGGTGCAAGTATCCCAACGCTAGAAAACGCACCAAAGGGTGGAACTCCACCATTGCCGAAAAAAATGGCCGCAACTCCTGTTGCACCTGTTGTGCAAGTTCCTGTTGCACCCGTTGCGCAAGCAACTCCTGTTGCACCCGTTGCGCAAGCAACTCCTGTTGCACCTGCTGCTCCGGCGGTGAAGGCCGCTACTCCTGCGGATCCAATTGTTAAACCAATTCCGACACTTGTAAGTCCTGGCGCATCTTCACTTGAACCAATTCGCGGTGTAAGCGCTCGCGTTGTTCAAAGTATGGAAGCGTCATTATCGGTTCCAACTGCAACAAGTGTTCGCGCAATTCCTGCAAAATTAATGATTGATAATCGCACCGTTATAAATAATCATCTAAAACGTAGTCGCGGTGGAAAAGTTTCATTTACTCACTTAATTGGTTACGCAATGATTTGCGCAATCCGACAGATGCCAGAGATGAATGCTTTCTTCGGCGAATTAGATGGCAAGCCAGCAGTTGGAAAACCAGAACATATAAATCTTGGAATTGCGATTGACTTGGCAAAACCAGATGGTTCTCGCCAATTATTAGTTCCTTCTATTAAAGGTTGCGAAGAACTTGATTTCGCTCAGTTCTGGGCTTCATATGAAGACACTGTTCGCAAAGCCCGCGGTGGTTCACTAACTGTTGAAGATTTCGCTGGAACAACCGTTTCACTAACTAACCCAGGAACAATCGGCACAGTTCATTCGGTGCCTCGATTGGTTCAAGGTCAAGGCTTAATTCTTGGTGTTGGCGCAATGGATTATCCCGCTGAATTTCACGGAGCCAATGAAGATACTTTGGCAGATTTAGCAATTAGCAAAATCGTAACTCTTACCAGCACCTACGATCACAGAATCATTCAAGGTGCACAATCAGGTGACTTCTTAAAACGAATTCATGAATTATTGCTTGGCCAAAATGGTTTCTACGATGAGATTTTTGCAGCGCTACGAATTCCATACGTTCCAATTCGTTGGGTCGTTGATATGCGCTTTAGCAAGGAAGATCAAGTTGGTAAAACTGCGCGCGTTCAAGAGTTAATCAATGCTTATCGCACAACCGGCCACTTGATGGCAGATATAGATCCACTTAAATATGTTCAACGCTCGCATCCCGACTTAGATGTTGTAACCCACGGACTCTCACTCTGGGATCTAGATCGGGAATTTGCAACCGGTGGTTTTGGTGGCAAGCCAGTTATGAAGCTTCGTAGAATTTTGGGAACGTTGCGTGATTCCTATTGCCGCACTATTGGTGTCGAATATATGTATATCGAAAATCCGCTAGAGCGTGCATGGATTCAAGAGTATGTAGAAGTTGGATACCCAAGAACACCTCGCGACGAACAACTGCGAATCTTACGTAAGTTAAATAGCGCAGAGGCTTTTGAAGCATTCTTACAGACAAAATATGTCGGCCAGAAGCGTTTCTCACTTGAAGGTGGCGAAACTTTAATTCCACTTCTTGATGCAATTATTTCTTCAGCTGCGGATCGCGGTTTGGAAGAAGTCTGTGTAGGTATGCCGCACCGTGGTCGCCTAAATGTTCTTGCAAATATTGGCGGCAAGTCATACGGTCAAATATTCCAAGAGTTCGAAGGTCATTACGCCGAGAACCAAGTTCATGGTTCGGGCGATGTTAAATATCACCTTGGAACTTCAGGAACTTTCACCGCAGAATCAGGTGCAACAACCAAGATTTACCTCGCAGCAAACCCTTCACACTTAGAGGCTGTGAACCCAGTACTAGAAGGAATTACCCGCGCGAAGCAAGACAAATTAAATATTAAAAAGGGTTTCAACATTCTTCCAATTTTGATGCACGGAGATGCTGCATTCGCTGGTCAAGGCGTTGTTTCGGAAACGCTAAACCTCTCCCAACTTAAGGGTTATCGCGTTGGTGGAACAATTCACGTTGTTGTTAATAACCAAGTTGGATTCACTACTTCGCCACACGCGGCAAGGTCTTCAACTTATTCGACAGATATCGCAAAGATGATTCAGGCACCTGTATTCCATGTGAATGCTGATGATCCAGAAAGCGTTGTTCGTGTTGCTCGAATTGCCTTCGAATATCGCCAAGCATTTAATAAAGATGTTGTAATCGACATGGTTTGCTACCGTCGACGCGGACACAATGAAGGTGATGAGCCAAGTTTCACACAACCACTTATGTATAAATTGATTGAAGCCAAGCGTTCAACTCGAAAGCTTTATACCGAAGCACTTATTGGCCGAGGCGACATCACTGTTGAAGAAGCCGAAGAAGTTTTGCAGGATTACCAAGCACAACTTGATGCGGTTTATAACGCGGTTCACAATAATGAACCAGAACATGACGCAAGCATCGTTGTTCCAGTTGCACCAGCACCAGAGAGTGTTAACACATCAGTTGATGAAGCAACGCTTCGAAAGATTGTTGCAACGCAGAGCGCGATTCCAGAAGGATTTACGCCGCATGCAAAACTTACGCCACAACTTACAAAGCGCGTTGAGATGTTAGATGAAGGAACTGTTGATTGGGCGACTGGTGAATTACTCGCAATGGGTTCACTGTTATTAGAAGGCCATCCAATTCGACTTGCTGGACAAGATGTTAAGCGCGGAACCTTTAGCAATCGACATGCAGTTGTGGTTGATCAGAATGATGGCTCTGACTGGACACCACTTCGTTCACTGATTTCAGATGAAAATCAATTCTTTGTATTTGATTCTTTGCTATCGGAATATGCCGCAATGGGCTTTGAATATGGCTACTCCGTAGAGCGCGAAAATGCCCTCGTAATGTGGGAAGCGCAATTCGGTGATTTTGCTAACGGCGCCCAAACAATTATTGATGAATTTATATCTTCAGCGCTACAAAAGTGGGGCGAGCGTTCATCACTCGTTCTCTTACTTCCACATGGGTATGAAGGCCAAGGCCCGGATCACTCATCTGGACGCATCGAACGTTATCTCGCACTTTGTGCCGAATTAAATATGACTGTCGCCCAACCATCGTCACCAGCTTCTTATTTCCACTTATTGCGTTGGCACATGAAGAATCCAGCACGTCGTCCACTAATAGTTTTCGAACCAAAATCAATGTTGCGCTTAAAGGCTGCTGCATCAGGCATGAAAGATTTCACAACTGGAACATTTAGGCCGCTAATTGATGATGAGACAGTTGTTAATGCGAGCCGAGTAATTTTCTGTTCTGGAAAGGTTTATCACGACCTAGTTGCAGAACGCACAAAGTTAGGTGAAAGCTCGACTGCAATAATTCGAGTCGAACAGCTTTATCCATTCCCTGCAGAACAATTTGCTGCAACCGCTGCAAAACATCCAAATGCAAATCTTCTCTGGGTGCAAGATGAACCAGCGAACCAAGGACCATGGCCATTCGTTGCACTTACAACTAATGAATTCTTAGAGGGTCGAATCCTTCGCCGAGTTTCACGACGCGCCACTGCAAGCCCAGCAACTGGTTCACATCATCTGCATGAAGAAGAGCAGAAGGCGTTATTAATGGAAGCCTTTACTCGCTAACTTCTATTCAATAAAGTTTTAGCGGGCTCTGCGATAACGAAAAATCAGTTTTCCAATTACTTCACTTGAATCTATCGCGCCCCAAGTTCTGGAATCACTTGACTTATCTTTGTTGTCACCTTCAACCCAAAATTCGATTTTTTTAGCAGTACTTGAATCAGTGGTTACTTGAACAACCCGTTTAACCTGCAAGAAGTCCGTTCCAACTTGCGAATTACGTTGGATCAGAACGACTTTGCCCGCTAAAGCATTTGCACTTGAAATGGACTTAGGTTTAGCTGGATTGGATTTTGCTGGGAGCAACCAAAAAAGCAGCCAATCGCCATCGTTGTAGTTGGGCGCCATTGAATCCCCGTGGATAACTACGGCCTTAACTAATTTCGCAACGTTGAAATGCAAGGTCCCCATAGGCGTAGTAGTGTCGCACCATAAATCCGGTAAATCCAGATGGACCCCATTATCAAGATAGGAAATGGAAGCTATGAACTTAACATCAGTTAACTTGAAGAATATTTTTAAGCCAGAAGCGATTGCATTTGCACATTGCGATCTACCTTGCGGCGTTTATGATCCTGCTCAAGCCAAGATTGAAGCACTTTCAGTCAAAGCAACAATGGAGAAGTATGCGGCGTCAACAGATGCAGATTTCAAATCTCGCGCAGTTGCCATTAAAGAAGAGCGTTCTGAACTAGTCAAGCATCATCTCTGGGTTCTTTGGACCGATTATTTCAAGCCAAATCACTTTGAGGCCTACCCACAACTTCATGTTCTGTTCAATGAGGCAACAAAACTTGCAGGTGCAGGTGGAACAAAGGGTTCAAATGATGTTGCAGTTGCTGAAAAGCTAATTGGCAAGATCGATGAAATTGCTGAAATTTTTTGGGCAACTAAGAAGTAGAAAAAAGTAATTCGTTTTAAAATGGGCCTGCCAATCAGCGGGCCCATTTTTTATTGTTTTTAATTGTTTTTCATTCCCGAGAAATGGACTCCGCTGCAATTCGCGCAGCAAATGAAACACGATCTACTATTTTGCGTTCAATTAAGCCAGATGCAACCAACTTGGTTCCCTGGTGGACTTCAATGTTAAACCTACAAATTGAGCCATCAATCTCTATGCAAGTTGCATTAGCTCTAATCTCTATGCCAACTCCAACGGATGCATGTGTAGCAATTTCTAGTTGCGCCGTTACCGAAGTTTCGCCGGAGCCTAAGTGTTCGGCAAGTGCAGCAGTGCAAGCACCTTCGACAATATTGATAAGCGTTGGTGTCGCCAAAATAGGCAGATCATTTAGGGCTTGGGCTACAGATGTATCGGCAGGACGCACAGTTAGAGATGCCATTCCAATGGCCCCTAGAACTAATTCCAAATTCACAACAACTAACTTAGTGGGAAATCTCTTCTAATCTCGTGAGTAGTTTCAATTTCAATGTGTGTTTCGCCGTTAAATGTAGTTTCTGTGCGGCGGTATTCCGTGATTATTTGAGTTGGGCTAAACATTTGCGATGCTAAAAGTGCGGTCTGTTGAGCGATACGAGCCTGTAAATCTTCTGGAGCCTGCTCACAACATTCATCTGCCAGCAATGATTTCATTCTTGTCAAAACTTGGCGTTCATGTTCCATCTCAGTTAAACATTGTAAGCACTCTTCAAAGTGGCTCTGGAATATTTGGACCTGAATCTCATCCTGAATTTCATTATCGATAAAGAGAATCAAGGCATGCATAACTTCATTACATTCCATTAGATCCTCCAATTCCGCGTTCTTTTGCGTAATCCATCAGCATGGTGCGCAGTAGTTTGCGACCGCGATGGAGTCGTGACATAACGGTTCCGGAAGGAATTCCTAAAATATCTGCGATTTCTTTATATGAATAGCCTTCGACGTCAGCATAGAAAACAGCTAGTCGAAACTCTTCTGGAATTTCTTGTAGTGCGCGTTTAACTTCGCCATCAGGCAAATTTTCTAAAACTTCATCTTCCGCTGACTTTCCTTGATCACTGGTGTGACTTGCCGAAGCCGCCAACTGCCAATCTTCAACTTCGCCATCAGAAATAAGTGGACGACGTTGGTCTTTGCGATAAGTGTTGATAAAAGTTGTAGTGAGAATTCGATAGAGCCAAGCTTTTAAATTTGTTCCTGGTTCAAATTGGTGAAAAGAGGTAAATGCTTTTGCATAAGTATCTTGAACTAAATCCTGGGCGTTATGTTGATTCTTTGTGTAGCGCAGAGCGGCTGCATACAACTGACTTGTGTACTGCATCGCATCTCGCTCAAATCTTGCAGTTCGCTCGACAACAGTCTCCGTGGCCAATAATTCGGCTGGAGTTCTAATCTCTATCTCCGAAGTCATCGGGAATAAGGCTACTGCCAAGAGCTATCTCCATTCGCAAATAGAAATCTATTTCTCGGAGAACGCTCAGCCATCCCAATTTATTCCCCACCCAGAAAAGAGTTTTTAGAAAAGGGTATTGGGCTCGCTCACATCGATTTCGACAATTAAATCTGCCCCGTTATTCCTGGTTGCGTTAACTCGGGTGGAAACTGGGTGCGCCCGCAATCCCCGTGCTGGTTCTGGAATATCCATCAGTGCGCGAATTTCCTCTACAGAATTCAACTTCGGATCTAACCAGCTTTCCCACCGATCTCTCGGCAGAAATGTTGGCATTCGATTGTGAATTGTTGCTAAGAAATCTACGGCTGGTCTTGTGATTATCGAAGCGCTCTCAAAAACTTCACCACTTGGATCAATCCAAGAATCATAAATTCCAGCAAATGCCAGAGACTTTCCCGCCTCTTGCGACTGAATAAAAAATGGTTGCTTGCTCTCATATTTTCCAAGTTCGGTTGCCCATTCATAATATCCAGATGCGGGTATCAGGCATCGGCGAGATTTAAATGCACTTCGAAATGTTGGTTTCTCATGAACACTTTCACTACGAGCATTAATTGCTTGGGATTGCGAACGAATCGCTTCACTTCGATCCTTACTCCAAGGTGCAATCATTCCCCAAGAGAGTGTTGTTAATTCCGGGCGATTCTTAGTTGCGTTATTTCGAAGAACATAAATTTCTCGTGTTGGTGCAATGTTCCAATCTGCGGGCAATGAAGCGGGAATCCTGCTTGTAGTGATTTCGAATTCTTCAATCAACTCACCAGCAGATTTAACAAGGGCATATCTTCCGCACATAACGGCAAGAATACCTGCTGAGGTAGGCTTGCGCGGTGAGCGAAAAAAATGGTTCTGGCGCAACAGATTTATGGCGCGCGCCATTTCGTGGAAACAATCCAATCTCCGCCGCAATAACAATTCCCGGTTCAAAATCTGCAACTAACCGCGCACTTATTTTGGCGGCTCTTGCAACTACCCCATCGCTACTGCGCAAGCCTCTGCACTCTCGAGACAGCGCACTAATGATTGCTGGTCTCAAAGCAATTGGTTGTGGCATAACGCAATTAGCAAATGGCGACTTACAAATTACACCTGGGAAATTTTTTGGGCCAGCAAGTGTTGATGTTGGAAATGCCGGAACCGTAATGCGTTTCTTGCCACCAGTTGCCGCACTTGCCA
>CAXNFK010000034.1:0-10590 GCA_964201775.1 Candidatus Nanopelagicaceae bacterium | reverse complement strand
GATTTATGAATGGCTACAGCCGATTCAAAGATGAGATGGCAATTATTGAACGTCTCGGACGTGAAAATTTAGAGGCAATTGAAGCGACAATAAAGAAGTATGGAATTGACTGCCAGTTTGAGTTGACTGGTGAGATCAGCGTTGCAAATGAAGAGTGGCAGATGAAAGATTTAATTGAAATTGCTAATCTGCGAAACTCTTTTGGCGATAGTGTTCAAATTCTTAGTAAAGAAGAGATGCAGGCCCGCGTTCATTCACCCATATCTGTTGGTGGCTTATGGGACCCAGATGGCACGGCTCTGATTGATCCGGCTCGATTGGTTTGGGGCTTAGAACAAGCATGTATCAAGAGCGGTGTAGTTATTTACGAGAACACCAGTGCGCTCTGGCTCGAGCGAGCAAGCAAAGGAATTATTGTTCACACACCTTATGGCACGGTCTATGCCCAAAAAGTAGCGCTGGCAACAAATATTTACCGCTCACTAATAAGACGAGCCAAGAAGTATGTTGTTCCAGTTTATGATTTTCAATTAGTTACTGAGCCACTTACACCAGAACAAATGGAGTCGATTGGCTGGAAGGATCGCGAAGGTTTATCTGAAGCCGGCAATCAATTCCACTATTACCGATTAACTAAAGATAATGAGATTTTATGGGGCGGATATGACGCTATCTACAATTTCCGCGGCAAAGTAAGACATGAGTATGAAACAAGTGCTGAAACCTATGCGCATCTGGCTCAAGCTTTCTTAGAAACCTTCCCACAATAGCAGGGAATTCAATTTACTCATGGCTGGGGCGGAGCAATTGATACTTGCTCCCGCTTTACTCAATTCTGGGGTAAGGCGCATCGTGGAAAAGTTGCTTACGTAATGGGATATACCGGCCTTGGAGTTGGAGCTTCGCGCTTTGGTGCACAAGTAATGCTGGATCTTTTAGATGGTGAAGATAACGAACGCACAAGGTTGAAAATGGTTAGACGAAAGCCGCTGCCGTTCCCACCAGAGCCATTCAAATTTATATTTATTCGATTAACACAGTGGTCGTTAAACAGATCAGATCAGAACCAAGGCAAACGTAACCTTTGGCTTAAATTCCTCGATTTTTTCGGACTTGGATTTGATTCGTAAATTAGAGCGAAGCAAAGGCCTCATCAATAATTCCAAGTGCTTCTATCAATAAATGCTCTGGCATAACCAATGGTGGAAGCAAGCGAATTACATTTGAATAAGTTCCGGCGCTTAGAATCAAGACGCCTTTCTGTTGGCAATATTTAATTACCGCGCTCATTGCTTCACTATTTGGTTCGATAGTTCCCGGCTTTATAAGTTCAATAGCTTGCATCGCACCAGCGCCTCGAATCTCGCCAATTACCGAATACTTCTTAGCCATTTCGTTAAGCGCATCAACCATAATTTTCCCAATTACATTTGCGCGATCTACCAACTTCTCTTCTTCAATAGTTGCAATAGCTCCGAGCGCCGCAGCACAAGCAACTGGATTGCCACCAAATGTGCCACCAAGTCCAGATGCATGAACGCTATCGAGCATTTCAGCGCGACCAGTTACACCTGCAAGTGGAAAGCCGCCAGCAATTCCCTTAGCGGTGGTGATTAGATCTGCATCTACGTTCTCATGTTCAACTGCAAACATTTTTCCAGTGCGACCAAAGCCGGTTTGAACTTCATCAGCAACAAATACGATGCCGTTATCTTTCGCAAATTTTGCTAATCCTGGCAGGAATCCTTTAGGTGGAACAATGAAGCCACCTTCGCCTTGGATTGGTTCAATAACAATGGCGGCAACGCTCTTAGCGCCAATTTCCTTCTCAATTTTATGAGTTACAACATCTAGCGTTTCTGCGCTGCATGCAGCGGCATCGCCATCGAATCTAAATGGATAAGCCATTGGCATTCGATAAATTTCGCTGGCGAAAGGACCGAAGCCCTCTTTGTATGGCATGTTCTTTGCAGTCATTGCCATCGTTAAATTGGTACGGCCGTGATACCCATGTTCAAATACGACTACTGCCTGCCGCTTGGTATATGCGCGCGCAATCTTAATTGCATTTTCAACAGCTTCGGCGCCGGAATTTAGTAGAACTGATTTCTTCTTATGCGTTCCGGGAGTAAGTCTATTAAGAGCTTCACAAACTTCGATGTAACCAAGATAAGGCGCAATCATGAAACAGGTATGTGTAAATGCCTTAACCTGATTAATTACATTCTCAACTACGCGGTCTGCGCTATTTCCAACATTTACTACGGCAATTCCAGCGCCCATATCAATTATTGAATTACCATCGACATCCACGATTACACCGCCACCAGCTTTTTCAACTACAACTGGAATGGCCATTCCAAGAGATGCTGATACCGCTTCATTACGTCGCTTGATAATTTCCTGGGATTTTGGTCCTGGAATTGCTGTTACAAGGCGACGTTCTTGCGGAATATTTGGGCCGGTAGTCATAGACGCAGTCTATCTGAGGTAATTCCTTTGTTCATTTTTACTCAGAGTTACTTAGAATGGGGGAGTGTCCGCTCCTATCGAATTAGTGATTCTTGGTTCAACGGGATCTATCGGGGTTCAGGCATTGGAGATAGTTGAAGCCAACCCAGATAAATTCCGCGTAATCGCCTTGGCGGCGGGATCCAAAAATATTGAACTCTTGGCTGAACAAGCAAAGAAGTTTTCAGTACCAGTTATAGGAACTACTGGAAATCGTGATTTGTTAATTTCAATGCTGGGCAATACCCAAGTTATTGATGGACCAACGGCGGCTTCCGAAATTGCAGCGATTGCCTGCGACATTGTTTTGAATGGCATAACTGGTTCTATCGGGCTTGGCCCAACACTTGCGGCACTTAGTGTTGGAAATAAAGTTGCGCTCGCAAATAAAGAATCACTTGTTGCTGGTGGCGATTTAGTAATGGCATTTGGTCGCGATCGGATCATTCCGGTTGACTCTGAACATTCTGCTTTATATCAATGTTTCTTAAGCGGCAAGACCTCGGAAGTTAAACAAGTAATTTTGACGGCAAGCGGTGGCCCCTTCAGAGATCGCAATGACTTAGCTGATATTTCAATTGCTGATGCGTTGACTCATCCAACCTGGACCATGGGGCCGGTTGTAACAATTAATTCTGCAACGCTTATGAATAAAGGGCTTGAGATTATTGAAGCGCACTATCTCTTTGATCTGCCATATTCAAAAATAACTGCAGTAATTCATCCGCAATCTGTAGTTCATTCAATGGTCGAATTTGTTGATGGCTCGACAATCGCGCAAGCAAGCCCACCAAATATGAAGGGTCCAATTGCATACGCAATTTCTGGGGCAAATCGAATTCCAAAAGCAACGGCGCCAATTGATTGGACGAATAAGCAAACTTGGGATTTTGCACCGATTGATGGCGTTAAGTTTCCGGCGGTTGAACTCGCTCGCAGATGTGGTGAACTAGGCGGCGGCCTACCAGCAATTTTTAATGCTGCAAATGAAGTTGCAGTAGCGGCATTCTTAAACGGTGCTATTTCATTTACTAAAATAGTTGATGTTGTCGATGCAACAGTCCAAAAATTGGGCGGTAATTCACCCGTAACAATAAGATCGCTTTCTGATGTCAGTGCCATCGAGGATGATGCAAGAGTTCTAGCCAATCAATTAGTTCAGGAGCGTAAGTGAATTTTCCAGGTTTAGGTATTCTCGGTGTTTTAGCCTTTGTTGTCGCACTTTTGTTTTCAGTCATGGTTCACGAAGCTGGCCATTACTTAACCGCAAAAAAGTTTCATATGCGCGTTACCGAATTCTTTCTGGGCTTTGGAAAAAGAATATGGTCGTTCCAACGAGGTGAAACTGAATTTGGGATTAAGGCGATTCCTGCGGGCGGATACTGTCGAATTTCAGGAATGTCGGTAAATGAAGAGCTCCCAGAAGCCGAAAAGCATCGCGCTTTCTATCTTGCCTCTGTTCCAAAACGTTTAATTGTTCTTGGCGCCGGATCCTTCTTGCACTTTGTTTTAGGATTTTTAATTTTAGTAGTTTTACTAGCGGGCGTAGGAGTCACATCCGTTACTAAAACTATTGGTGAAGTTGTTCCTTGTGTTCTGAACACTTCGACTGGCGTGGCAGATTCCAAGTGCACATCAACTTCTGTCCCCTCACCAGCCAAAGCTGCAGGTTTAATTGCAGGAGATGATGTAGTCGCTATTAATGGCGTGGAATCAGATAATTGGTTTGACTACACAAAAATAATCAGAGAATCGGCTCGTAAGGAAATTACTATTACGGTAGAACGCAATGGTGAACGTCTGATAATTCCAATCACGCCAGCTGCTCGCACCTTAGATGGCAAAGAGGTTGGCTATCTCGGAATAATCAATAAATTAGGAACTCATAAAGATGGTCCGATAAAGGCAATTACAAATAGTGGACGCCTAACTAAAGATTTATTGAGCAACAGCGTTACTTCGCTGATTTCTCTTCCAACAAAGATTCCTGCACTTGTACGGCAGACCTTTGGAAACGAAGAGCGCGATGCCCAAGGTTTGGTTGGGGTAGTTGGTGTTGCTCGAGTCAGCGCACAAACTGCTAGCGATCCAAAGTTGGAATCTCGCGAAAAAGTTGCAACCTTCTTAATCATTATTGCTAGTTTAAATATCTTTGTCGGAGTATTTAATCTGCTCCCACTATTGCCACTCGATGGTGGCCACATGGCAGTAGCCATTGTTGACGGTCTGCGGAGAGTGAATGCAAAACGCCGAAAGCTCAGCCCTCCGCCAGCGATAGATGTTGAGAGATTGCTCCCAATAACCCTTGCGGTATTTGCGCTTTTAGCCGTGCTCTCACTTCTTCTGCTAACTGCAGATATTTTCAATCCAATAAACATCTATCAGTAATCTAGGATGCAACCATGGTAAATCTCGGAATGCCAAGCGCCCCACCACCGACGCTGGCACCTCGCCGCAAGAGTAAGCAACTCAAAGTTGGCAGTGTTCTAGTTGGCGGAGATGCTCCGGTAAGTGTGCAATCAATGTGCACAACTCTAACTTCAGATGTAAATGCAACTTTGCAACAGATTGCAGAACTCACCGCTTCTGGTTGCCAAATTGTTCGAGTTGCAGTTCCAAGTCAAGATGATGCAGATGCACTAGTTCAAATTGCTAGAAAATCGCAGATTCCGGTTATTGCAGATATTCACTTTCAACCAAAATATATTTTCGCCGCAATTGATGCGGGTTGCGCAGCGGTTCGAGTAAATCCAGGAAACATAAAGCAATTTGATGACAAAGTTAAAGAGGTAGCAAAAGCTGCCGGCGCAGCAGGAATTCCGATTCGTATCGGAGTTAATGCTGGCTCACTTGATCCAAGACTTCTTGCAAAATATGGAAAAGCAACTCCAGAAGCACTTGCAGAATCTGCGCTCTGGGAAGCATCACTATTTGAAGAGCATGGTTTTAGCGATATAAAAATTTCAGTAAAACATCACGATCCAGTAACAATGGTTCAGGCTTATCGTTTACTTGCAAGCAAGTGTGATTATCCATTGCACCTTGGAGTTACCGAAGCCGGTCCAATTTTCCAAGGAACAATTAAATCTGCAACAGCATTTGGAATTCTTCTTGCTGAAGGAATCGGCGACACAATTCGAGTTTCACTCTCTGCGCCTCCGGTTGAAGAAGTTAAAGTTGGAATTTCAATCCTAGAATCATTAAATCTTCGTCAACGTAAATTAGAGATTGTTTCTTGCCCATCATGTGGCCGCGCTCAAGTTGATGTTTATACCTTGGCCGAAAAAGTGCAGGCGGGCTTGCAAGGAATGACAGTCCCACTTCGCGTAGCTGTAATGGGTTGTGTTGTTAATGGTCCGGGCGAAGCTCGTGAAGCAGATCTTGGGGTCGCTTCTGGTAATGGCAAGGGTCAAATATTTGTGAAGGGTCAAGTAATTAAAACTGTTCCAGAGAGCCAAATTGTTGAAACTCTCATCGAAGAAGCAATGCGATTAGCCGAAGAAATGGAAGCAGCTGGTGTTGAAAGTGGAGCACCAACCGTAACTACTAAATAAATTCGGTAGGGTAAGCCCATGTTAAAAATGTCTACCTTACTTCTGCGCACTCTTCGGGATGATCCGGCAGATGCCGAGGTAGCAAGCCACCGGTTATTAGTCCGCGCCGGGTATGTCCGTCGCATTGCGGCAGGCGTTTATTCTTGGTTACCACTTGGTTATATAACTTATCGAAATATTGAACGCGTCATTCGCGAAGAGATGGATGCTGCTGGGTTTCAAGAAGTTCACTTTCCAGCGCTCTTGCCTCGCGAACCTTACGAGAAAACCAATCGTTGGGATGAGTACGGCTCAGATTTATTCAGATTACAAGACCGACGTGGCAATGATTATTTATTAGGCCCAACACATGAAGAGATGTTTACTCTGATGGTGAAGGGTGAATATTCATCTTATAAAGATTTACCACTTTCAATATATCAAATTCAAACAAAGTTCCGCGATGAAACCAGACCTCGCAGTGGAATTATTAGAGGTCGCGAATTTGTGATGAAAGATTCTTACTCTTTTGATATTGATGATGCCGGCTTAATTGCGTCTTACAACAAGCACCGTGATGCTTATGTCAAAACTTTCGATCGCCTAGGTCTTAAATACAACATTGTTTCAGCAGTATCTGGCGCAATGGGCGGTTCTGGATCTGAAGAATTTTTAGCACCATGCGAAACAGGTGAAGATACCTACGTTCTTTGCAACAAGTGTGGCTATGCAGCAAATGTTGAAGCTATGGTTACAAAAGTTCCACCTTATTCTGGCGCTGCGCCGGCCGCTCTAGAAGAATTTGATTCACCGAATACCCCAACTATTGATTCACTTGTGGAACTTCTAAATACAAAGTTTGGCCCAGGACATAAAGCATCAGACACTCTTAAAAATGTTTTATTGATGGCAGATGGAAAAGCAATATCGGTTTTAGTTCCAGGAGATCGCGAAGTAGATTTAAAACGGCTGCAAGCCAACCTGCCAGGAGTGCAAGAGCTTCGGTTATTTGAAGATGCAGATTTCGCAAAGTTTCCTGGGTTAGTCAAGGGATATGTCGGGCCACAAGATGCAAATAAATTAGGTGTAACTGTTTACGCCGATCCTAGAATTGTTCCAGGATCACATTGGATTACTGGGGCTAATAAGAAAGATAAGCATGCCCGTTTTGTTACTAATGGCCGAGATTTTGAAGTTGAAAAATATCTTGAAGCAGCAGAAGTTCGTGCCGGGGATTTATGCCCTAAGTGCGAAACACCTGTCGTAATTGATCGCGCAATTGAAATTGGCCATATCTTCCAACTTGGCCGCAAGTATGCCCAAGCTCTTGATTTAACTGTTCTAGATCAGAATGGAAAATCTCAAGTTGTCACAATGGGCTCTTATGGAATTGGTGTATCACGCGCTGTTGCTGCAATCGCAGAGCAGACACATGATGAAATTGGTTTAAATTGGCCACGCGAAATTGCACCAGCAGATATTCACATTGTTGCAACGGGTAAAGAAGCCGAAGTATTTAAGGCAGCGCTCACTCTTGCCGAAGATCTAGAAGAGAAGGGCGTACGAGTTATGTTTGATGACCGCCCAGATGCAAGTGCCGGAGTTAAATTCAAAGATGCCGAATTAATTGGAATCCCATTCATCGTAATTGTGGGTAAGGCGCTGGCTGAAGGAAAAGTTGAATTCCGAGTTCGCAGAACTGGTGAAAAAACTGAAATTGAATTACTTAAGGCTGTAACTGAAATAACTTCAAGGGTTCTAAATTCTTAATTAAATGGGAATAGAAACCGCAATATTTCTAATTATTGCTGCCGGATTTGCTGGTTTTGTTGATGCTGTTGCAGGTGGTGGGGGATTAATCCAACTGCCGGCGCTTTTAATTGGGCTATCTGAAAAACCGATTCCAATGATTCTTGGCACAAATAAAGTCATATCTATCTTTGGAACAACAACTGCCGCTGCAAATTATTTTAGAAGTGTTAAACCAGATCTTAAGTTGACTTCATATATGGCAATTCCCGCCTTTATTGGCTCAGCGGTCGGGGCAAGACTTGCTAGCTCATTTCCAACTTCTATCTTTAGACCGTTAATTATTGTGCTCTTAATCAGCGTTGCTATCTACACCTGGCGTAAACCTGAACTGGGTATTAGCGAGAAACTTAAATTCAATGAACGCAGAAGATATCAAATTGTTATTGGTCTGGGTTTAACTATCGGTTTCTACGATGGCATCTTTGGTCCAGGTACTGGAACATTTCTAGTCTTCTTACTTGTTGGTCTGGTTGGTTATGCATTCCTCAAGGCATCAGCAACGGCTAAGTTCATAAATATTGCAACAAATCTGGGCGCCATCATCTCGTTTCAGATGACTGGTCACATCTGGTGGAAGTTAGGGTTGGCACTCGCTATCGCAAATGTTTTCGGAGCGATAATCTGTTCAAGGCTAGCGATCCGCGGTGGTTCACCATTGGTGCGCAAAGTTTTCTTAGTAGTGACGACAATCCTCATTGCAAAAGTGGGTTATGATTGGCTCGCTAACTAAAACTTAATATCGAGAAAGGCTCTTAGAGATGCCATTGAATGAAGAGATCAGCGCCGCAATTAGGCCAATTATTGAAGCAACAGGGAATTATTTAGAAGAGCTCTCAATAACAAGTGCAGGCAAAGTAAAGATTCTCACAGTCATTATCGATAGTGACACCCACTTAAATTTAGATCAAGTAACTGCTGTTACAAAAGAAATTTCAGAAGTCATCGAGGCCCTGCCAGAACTTGGAGATGGTGCTTTTACTCTCGAAGTGACATCACCTGGCTTAGATAGACCGCTGACAAAACCTCGCCATTGGCGCAAAAATTTAGATCGTCTAGTGAAAATCATCATGACCAGCGGACAAGAGATTCAAGGCCGAATTGGCGAAGCCACGGAGACAACAGTTTTAGTTGATTCACAAAAAGTTTCCTATGAAGATATTAAGCGTGCAGTTCTAGAAATAGAATTCAAATGAGCGTAGATGTTGCAGCGCTGATTGCGTTAACAATTGAGAAAGAAATTCCGCTTGAAAAAATGATTAGCGCGATTGAAAATGCCGTGACTGAGGCTTATCTCGAATTAGAAGATGCTAAGCCACAAGGTCGAGCCGTTTTGAATCGAGTGGATGGTGAAATTCTCATCCATGTTCCGCAGTTCGATGACGAAGGAATTTATACCGAAACAATCACTCATATGCCGGAAGGTTTCGCACAAGTTATTAAATCATTAACGCGCAAGGAAATTAAGCAACGAATGCGCGCAGCTAAAGATGCCGATGTAGTTGAAGAATTTTCAGCAACGGTCGGTGATGTTATTTCAGGAGTTGTCCAGCAGGGTCGCGATGCAACTCTTGTATATGTAGATTTAGGAAGAGTAGAAGGAAAAATTCCACCGAACGAACAGGTTCCCACGGAAAGTTATGTGCACGGCCAACGAATTAAATGTTTCGTAGTAGATGTTAAGCAAGGTCTAAAGGGACCAGAAATTACACTTTCTAGAACTCATCCATTGTTAGTCAAAGCGCTATTCACTTTAGAAGTTCCGGAACTAAAGGATCGGATTGTTGAAATTGTTGGCGTATCTCGTGAGCCAGGCTTTCGAAGCAAAGTTTCAGTTCGATCACATCGTGTTGGCGTAAGTCCTAAGGGTGCACTTATCGGCCCCGTCGGTGCGCGAGCAAAAGCGGTAATGGATGAATTAAATGGCGAAAAGATTGACATCGTTGACTATTCCGAGAATCCAGCAGTCTATGTCGCTAATGCGCTAGCACCAGCAAAAGTTACAAGTTGTGAAGTTGTAGATCTTGAAAGTAAATCCGCAAAAGTTATTGTTCCCGATTATCAACTCTCGCTTGCGATTGGTAAAGATGGACAGAATGCCCGTCTTGCCGCACGACTAACTGGCTGGCGAATCGATATTCATCCAGATAACCCAGTCGAACGAATTGAAAAGCCAAAGCCAGTATCAGTCGAGATTCCTGAAGCGATTCCTGAAGAGATGGGTGAATTTCCCGCTTAAATTGTGAACATCTCTATATCGCGGGTAAGGTTTGCCCCTGATAGTTTAAAAATGCGAGGGATAAGAGATGCCGATTCCGATTCGGAGCTGCATAGCTTGTCGCAAGCGAGAGAACTACAGTGAACTACTTCGGGTAGTTCGGATCGGAAATCAGGTTCTGCCTGACGAAGATCACCGCAAATTTGGTCGCGGTGCTTGGCTACATCGGAACTGTTTCGATTTGGCAAAGGAGCGCAGATCATTTCAACGGGCCTTTAGAACAGATGAAAGTCTTACTACAGAGCCGCTGGAAAAGTTTCTAAATAATTAGTTTTAAATATATAAGGAGCGAAAGCTATGTCAGGTAAGACAAACCCAAATTGGGAAATCAAGTAACCATGAGCACCGCGCGCTCATGATTAAGGCATTAATTTAGGCTCCAATTAAGACGTGGGGCCAAGACAGGAAGGCAACTGTGGCAAAGGTCCGCGTTTACGAATTAGCAAAAGATTTAGGTTT
>CAXNFK010000033.1:0-10757 GCA_964201775.1 Candidatus Nanopelagicaceae bacterium | reverse complement strand
TTCTGGTAACTGGTTGTTCAAGTTCAAACTCAGCCGCAACTGTTGGCAAGACCGAAATTCCATTAAAGACCTTACAAGGCACAGTTAGCGAAATAATTGAAGAGCGCAACAAGGTTGAAACAACAGGCTTAACCCTGGCTACGGGCGCAGAGTTAAATGTGAACGCAGTTCGGTTCCACGTGATCTCTGTGTTATTTGATGACATTGCAGAGAGAATTAAAGTAAAGATTACTGATGCAGAAATTGCGGCACGTCGTGCAGATATCGTTCTACAAGTCGGTGGCGAAGATCGCATAGCATTTTCACTTGTTGGTGCACAGATTGCACCTAGAGATTTTGAACGTTATATCCGCACAGTTCTACTGGCTGAAAAATTGGGTGAAGCACTCAAAGCAAATGGTGACACAAGCACTGATGGCAGCGGAATTCAGAAGTTAATTGTTGGTATGGGTAAAGAAGAGAAAGTTACAATTAATCCGCGCTATGGTGTTTGGAACTATGAGACCGGAAATGTTGATCCTGTCGTAGATAACGCTGCAGTTAAGAAGTAAGCAATATGCCTGATTCAACTTCACAGCTAGAGGCTTTACGTGAAGTAATGAATCAACTTCGATCTCCGGGGGGCTGCCCTTGGGATGCAGAACAGAGCCATGAAACGCTTCTAAAATATTTGTTAGAAGAGTCTTACGAATTTATTGAAGCGGTAGAAGAGAATGATCGCGCTGCTATGCGTGAAGAACTTGGTGATGTTTTATTGCAAGTCTTCTTTCACGCGAGGATGGCTGAAGAACATCCGACAGATCCATTCAGCGTTGAAGATGTTGCAAAAACTGTCGCTGAAAAATTGGTCAGAAGGCATCCACATGTATTCGGCGATAAAAAAGTTTCAGGCAGCGCAGAAGTATTAGAGAATTGGGAAGCCCAGAAAGCGGCCGAAAAGGGCCGAACTTCCGCAACCGAAGGTGTGCCACTTGGCCAACCAGCACTGGCGCTTGCAACGAAATTAATTTATCGAGCTCAGAAATATGGCCATGAAATTGCAATTAAACATCCACTCAAATTGGCACCAGGCACTACCGAAAAAGAATTGGGCGAGGCCTTACTTGGAATTCTTGACCAGGCACTTGCGCTAGATATCGATCCAGAATCAGCCCTGCGCTCGGCAATCAAGGGCTACATCGAGCAAATCAAGAAATACGAAGGAAAATAGCAAGTCATAACAAGTTAGAATTAGCACAACAGAATTAGCACAACAATAGAGGAGCAACATGGCACTTATCGAGGCAGTCCACGCCCGCGAAATTCTAGATTCTCGCGGAAATCCAACAGTTGAAGTTGAAGTTGTTCTCGAAGATGGTTCAAGTGCGCGCGCTGCTGTTCCAAGTGGTGCATCAACCGGTGCTTTTGAAGCAGCTGAACTTCGCGATGGTGGAAAGCGTTACCTTGGTAAAGGTGTTTTAAAGGCCGTTGAATTTGTTAACGATGAAATTGCACCAGCAGTATCTGGTTTTGATGCACAAGATCAACGTTTAATTGATGAAGAGATGATTGCACTTGATGGCACAAAAAATAAAAGCCGCCTCGGTGCAAATTCAATTTTAGGAGTTTCACTTGCAGTTGCTCGCGCCGCCGCAGAATCTTCAGATCTATCTTTCTTCCGCTACATCGGTGGACCTACTGCTCACACACTTCCAGTTCCAATGATGAATATTCTTAACGGCGGTGCTCACGCAGATACCAACGTTGATATTCAAGAATTTATGGTTGCCCCAATTGGCGCCGAATCATTTAGCGAATCAGTTCGCTGGGGCGCCGAGATTTATCACAGCCTTAAATCAGTATTAAAACAACGTGGACTTGCAACCAGCGTTGGTGATGAAGGTGGCTTTGCACCAAACCTTGATTCAAACCGCGCAGCACTCGACCTCATTCTTGAAGCAGTTACTGCAGCTGGCTTTAAGCCAGGAAAAGACATTGCACTTGCAATGGATGTTGCAGCAACCGAGTTCCACAAAGATGGAAAGTATTCCTTCGAAGGCAACAAGCGTTCCGCAGATGAAATGATTGCGTATTACGCTGATTTAGTTGCTTCATATCCAATCGTTTCAATTGAAGATCCACTTGATGAAGATGATTGGGATGGTTGGGCAAAGATGACTGCGCAACTTGGTTCTAAGATTCAAATCGTCGGCGATGATTTATTTGTTACAAACCCAGAGCGTCTTGCAAAGGGAATTGGGCTTGGAACTGCAAACGCACTTCTAGTTAAGGTAAACCAAATCGGAACTCTTACTGAAACCATTGATGCAGTCTCACTTGCACATCGCAGCGGATATCGCTCAATGATGAGCCACCGTTCTGGTGAAACCGAAGACACAACAATTGCAGATCTAGCTGTTGCACTTGAGTGTGGACAGATTAAAACTGGTGCACCTGCACGTAGCGAGCGAGTTGCAAAATACAACCAACTTCTACGCATTGAAGAGGAGCTAAGCGATTCTGCGCTCTATGCCGGACGCGAAGCATTTCCTCGCTTCAAAGGCTAGCCATTAATCGCAATGGCTAAAAAAAGTAACACTTCTGCTCGCTGGTTAGCGGTTGTAACTGTTGCATTTATTTTTGCCATAACTCTTGCGCCACCACTTCAGCATTACTTTGCCCAGCGCGCACAAATCAATTCTTTGCGCGCCCAAGTTAATGACAGTAACAACGCGCTAGAAAAAGCACGCGAAGAATTAGCAAAATGGAATGATCCAGAATATGTCGCAACCCAAGCCCGTCAAAGATTGCACTTCGTATTTCCTGGTGAGCGCCAATACATTGTTCTAGATGCACCAAAAAGCGAAGAAGAGGCCAATGGTCCAGTCGCTCCTATTTCGACACTAATTCCAAATGGTTTACCTTGGTATGGCCGTTTAATTGCATCGATAACAACTACGAATGTAAATAAATGACCGATAAAGCAACGCAAGAAGATCTAGATGTAATTCAAGTTCAACTCGGTCGCACGCCACGAGATGTTCATGCAATCTCTTATCGCTGTCCTTGCGGAAAACCAGCCGTTGTTGCAACCCCACCAAGACTTTCTGACGGCACACCGTTCCCAACTTTTTATTACGCAACTTGTCCAAGACTTACTGGCGCAATTTCAACCCTTGAAACAACTGGCATGATGGCTGAAATGCAGGATCGTTTGGCAACAGATAAAGATTTAGCAGATGCGTATCAACGTGCTCACAAACAATATGAAGCAGCACGAAATGAATTAGCAATGGACGTCCCGGAAGTTAAGGGAATCACAGCAGGCGGTATGCCCGATCGCGTTAAATGTTTACACTCACTCGTGGCACATTCACTAAGTGCTGGGCCTGGAGTTAATCCGCTTGGCGATGAAGCCTTAGCTGCGCTACCAAAATGGTGGTTAAGTGACCCGTGTAATTCAAATACTGAGGAAGTTAAATGAGCCGCGTAGCCGCAATTGATTGTGGAACAAATTCCATCCGCCTCTTAATCGCTGACATCACCGGCGATAATTTTCAAGAGATAACTCGCGAAATGGAAATAGTTCGCCTCGGTCAAGGCGTAGATGCCACCGGAAAATTTGATCCAGAAGCAATTGAACGCACTCTGGAAGCAACTAGAAAATATGCTGAAATTATTGCCAGCAAGGGCGTCGAAAAAATTCGCTTCTGCGCAACCTCAGCAACAAGAGATGCCAGCAACCGTGATTTGTTTATCGATGGCGTTCGCGAAATTCTTGGTATCGAACCAGAGGTAATTCCAGGAACTGAAGAAGCAGAACTCTCATTCATCGGTGCCACAAAATCTTTAGTCCATACCGAATCTCCATACCTTGTTGTTGATATCGGTGGCGGATCCACTGAATTCGTCCTTGGCAAAACTGAAGTTGAATACGCAAAATCTGTAAATATAGGTTGTGTTCGTATGTCAGAGCGCCACTTAAATAAAGCACCACAAGATCCACTCGCCATCCAAAAAGCTATTCAAGATATTGATGAAGCGATTGCTGATGCCGCTTACATTGTTCCAATCAAAGAAGCCAAAACCTTAATCGCAGTAGCAGGCACTGCAACAACAGTTGCTGCAGCTGCGTTAGGTCTTAGCGAATACGATTGCCATGCAATTCATTTATCACGCATTCCTGCAGCAAAAGTTTTTGAAATTGCCCAAATGTTTTCACTTATGTCACGCGAAGAAATTGCAGCACTTGGATATATGCATCCAGGCCGTGTTGATGTAATTGCAGCGGGATCACTTGTTTTATCTCGAGTAATGCTGGCTACCGGAGCAATTGAATTTGTTGCATCTGAATCCGATATTTTGGATGGAATGGCTTGGGCACTAGACTGACGCTTTCCTAATTGGCCCCCGTAGTCCAATGGCAGAGACAGAGGACTTAAAATCCTTCCAGTGTCGGTTCGAGTCCGACCGGGGGCACCAAATTGAGTAATTGATACTTAACTTCGTGCATTCACATTAGCCCTTTCTATCCATCCGTCTCTGCCATTGGACTAGGACAGACGCTAGGTTGTTAACTTTTACACTTGGTATATGTATACAGAGTGAATAAAAAAATTTCCTAAAGGGAATTGATTGTTGAGGCAGTAGGTCTGGGCAGAGGTAGGAGAATTTAGTAGGGTAAAGAGATGAAGCGAATAGCAATTAGTTTTGTCTTGATGGTCAGTCTAATAATTCCCACCGCATCACCTGTTAATGCTTCTGAAAAATGCCTTGCCAATTTTGTAGATAGTGAATGGACTAATGGAACTCCTGCGGCTGTGACGAATTTGCTTGGATTCGATTTAGTGGAGAAGATAACCAAACCTGAATCAGTTAGCATTAATTCGTACTATCTTTATGGAGAGCACACTGAGGTTACGACTTATAGTTATGTGGGTAAAAATTGCAGCAGTAGGGATGTTAAGATTTCCAAAACTATAAATGAACAGTCAATTAGTTTTACTTATCAAAATTTAAATGATTTTATAAACAAGTATGCAAGAAACTTTTTGATTCAAGAAAATTCGAAGAAGTATTACGCAGAAATAAGAGAAATTTTTGCTCAAAAGTCAATTGAAGTAGTGAAACAAACACAAGTACAGCGCAATATTTACATAGTATTAGATCCAGTTAGAAAAATTTTAGATGAAGCAGCCAGAAAATACGATAGGACTGTAGTAGTACCGCTGTGGACCTTTATCTATTTTCCAAGTAAATGCGTTTACTTCAATCAGACTTTTTCCAATCGTGAAGTTGGAGATAAAGTTTTTGCCTCAACTCTTAGAAACAAAGGAGTTCAAGGTAGCGTGGGATTTGCTTCTACGGGGAATTGTGTCGGAGAGTTAAGGCAAGGTGGATCCGATAGTTTATCTGAAAAAATTGCGGATATTAAGTATGTTGTCTCTAGTCCACCATCTACAACAAAAACAACTTGCAAAAAAGGTAAAACTATTAGAACAGTTGAAGGCACTAATTCAAAATGCCCTGCCGGTTATAAAAGGTCTTAACTTATTACTAGATAAGCGGGTCCCTATTTACCTTCTTCAAACTCTTCCGTTAGTTTCATCAATTCTTTGATTGATTTAACTTCAAAAGTGGACTTAAAATCCTTCCAGTGTCGGTTCGAGTCCGACCGGGGGCACCAAAGTTAAATATTAAGATTTATTATTCGCTAAAGTCCTGTTGTGGACTTCAAATTAATCACAGCGACAATAGGAATTCTCCTTGTTTTCATTTATGCCTTTGGCTCAGGCATTTGGGTTTCTTCAGCACCCGGATGGTATTCATCTCTAAATAGACCGCCTTGGCAGCCACCCAGCGCTTTTATTGGAATTATTTGGCCTTATAACTTTATGGTTTTAGGTATTGCTTCATATCAAGTGTCAAAGTCTTTAACTCGATTAGAGAATATTTCCTGGCTGGTTTTCTTTGGATTAAGTATTTTTGCAGCACTTACTTGGGCGTATCAGTTCTATGTCCCACACAATTTCACACTGGCCACAATCGCATTAGTACTAACAACGCTTCTAACTATCCCAGTTCTTTACCTAACGTTCAAAGCATCGCTGATTATGGGACTTCTACTTATTCCCTATCAAATTTGGGTAGCAATTGCGGCTTCAGTGGCTTGGGGCTACTTAACTAGGAATTAATAAAGTGTTGGCTTTAAATCTGCAGAATTTTCGTAATGCCAACTTCTGCCAAGAACTTCAATTGGATGATCTACGTCATTTGGTTCTGGGGTCCAGATTCCCTTGGCTGAAGCAAATGGCTCGTTTGAAAGTATGTGGTGGTGGATTTCGTTCTCCATTAAGAACCACTCTTCCCAAATAACTTTTTGGGATGTTGTTTCTTTGGGGTAACAATGAAGAACCCCTTGTGGGATTAGTGAGTGCGGAATTATTTGCCAAATTGAGTTTGAATATGGGTCAGAATCTAAGTTGGAGCTAGAAATCGGTTCTAAGAAGTTGGATTTGAAATCGATGCCAATGTTTACGAGAAAAGATTCAACGTTGAGTTCCTGCCAGCGCGCTTTGGTGGCTTGGATCCAGGGTTTGTCGCTGCTCATGGTTGGGCAAATCTAATCCCTTCTTAATCCCTTCGGCGCATGATTTTAAGGAAGCTCTAAGTATTTGAGCGCAGATTTTCGCAACGTTCTGGGCAGTTGGAATAGCAAAGGGCCGAAAATTGTTTATCCTTATGGCAACCGGTTTGGCCGGGCTACCCAACTAACTAACAGGAGAAATAATGCAAAGTTCGAACCCAGTTTTCAAACGCGGATATGCCGCAATCGAAAATCGTGGCGGAACCGCAGTTGCACCATCAACGCAAGAATTAGATAACCTTTATAACGCACCTGCTGCATCTTCAATGCGCACAGGTCGAATGACTATCGATGATGTTGTTGCTCGCACCGCACTTCTATTTGTTGTTTTGGTCGGCGTCGGAAGCGTTGCCTGGACTTTAAAACTTGGCGGCGGCGCACTTCTAATTGGTTTCCTTGGCGCAATGGGACTTGGTTTATATCTTTCATTTTCACAAAAAGTTAAGCCAGGCTTAACAATCACTTACGCAGCTCTTCAAGGTTTGGCACTCGGAACTCTTAGCCAGATGTATGAAGCTGCTTATGACGGAATTGTTGGTCAAGCACTCGTAGCAACAATGGCTGCAATCGCCGGAGTTCTTTGGGCATACAAGAGCAAGCGAATTCGCGTAACACCTAAGTTCACTCGCGTAATGATGGCGGCATTCTTCGGATACTTAATTCTTGCAGTCGGATCCATGGTTGGTTCATTCTTCGGACTCGGCAATGGAATGGGACTTTACGGTCTTTCAGGATTCGGGCCACTGCTTGCAGTTGCTGGTGTGTTGCTTGCAACATTCTTCCTTGTTCTAGATTTTGATCAGATCGAAAAGATGATTGCTAGTGGCGCACCACAAGAACAATCATGGCGTGCAGGTTTTGCGCTAATGGTTACTGTGATCTGGCTATACCTTGAAGTATTGCGTTTGATCTCAATACTTCGTAGAGATTAAATTATTGATTTAATTTTCTAGTCTCTGGAATTCTTGCTGACAGCAGCAGTGTTATTGAAAACACTGCTGCTGTTGCTATGAAAGCTGGGCGATAAGAATGAGCATCAACTAACCAACCAAGTAATACCGGACTAATGATGTTTCCAAAGTCTCCGGCCATCTGGAATAAAGCGATTACGCGGCCACCTTTTCCACCAAATAAGTCACCAACCACTGCAGATGCGCCAGTGCCTTCGAAGGCGCCACCAATTCCGAATAAGACCATGGCCAACATGTAATACCACCAGTTTGAAGAAATAATTATTGTTGCGACGCCAGATAACAGTGTGAAAGAACCAATCATTAAGGCAAATTTTCGACCACGGAAATCAGATAATTTACCTACGTAAACAAGTGCAATTCCTTGAACAATTGCTGCAACTGTGAAACCAAGGCCCAGGGTTGTAGTTGATACACCTAATTGTTCTTCAGCAAACAGCGGCAGGATGGAATTTCGGAGTCCAAAGAGGACCCAGTTTGTTAGAAATGAAATGGCCATGGCTGCTAAGAATGGATAACTCTTGAGCGCATCCTTTAGCAGAATTCGATCCTCTGGATCTTGTTTATTTTTAATTGATATGCCAAACCGTTTTTCAGATAAAAAGAAAGATGTAACAAGGGCTGCGCAGACCAAGGTGAATGCATAAACAAAGAATGGAACGCGAAGTGAAATTACCGAAAGAATTCCACCAACTGCTGGTCCGGCAATTCCACCGATAAGAAAACCACCGTTATAGGTTGATTGCGCACGCCCTCTGATGCTGTCATCAACAGAGCGCATGAGAAGTGAACTTGCTGATACCGAGAACATAACTGAACCAATGCCGCCAAGTGCACGGTATGTCAGCAATTGCCAGTAGCTCATAGCCAAACCTGAGGCAAAAGTTGAAACCGCAACAAGTAGAAGCCCCATTGTTTGAACTCGACGTTCGCCAAAAATATCAATTAACTTTCCGGCAGGTAGCCCCATTGCAAATCTAGCCAGCGCAAAGGCGGAAATGATCGCACCTATTTGAGCATTGTTTACTTGGAAAGTTTTAGCAAAGAGTGGAATTGCCGGAATTATCATTCCGTAGCCAAGGGCCACAAAAAAAGCTACTACCGAGAGAACATAAACTTCTCTCGGTAGTAGCGGATTACTATTCTTTTTAAGCAAGTGCCTCGCCCGCAGCTTCTTCTTTTGCAGCTTGGTGCCCAACACCAGTGCGAAGTGGTGTTTCACGGAGCATAAAAGCAATGAAGAATCCAATCACGGTTATTGGGACAGCTGTTAAGAAAACGATGTGGAATGAGTTAACAAAGCCGTTAATTATTCCCACTTGCAGTTCTGGAGTGAAAGTCTTTAGTACTGCTGTGTTCTCCTTAAGTGCAGCAAGTTTTTCTGGTGTTGCACCAACTAGGGCTGCTGGATTGCTGGCTCTTAACTTTTCAATTTCGATTGGCAAATTATGGGCTAAGCGGCTGGCATAAACAGTTCCGAATAACGCAACTCCCATAGTTGCACCAATTGATCTAAAGAAGGTATTTGCACTAGTCGCAACTCCTAAATCCTTAAAATCAACAGCATTCTGTAGCGCAATAACAATGGTCTGCATTGAGAAGCCAAGTCCAGCACCAATCAAGATTGAATATATAGATAACTGCCAGAACGGCGTTGATTCAGTCAGCGTAGAGAGCATTGCTAGTCCAACAGTCATAAGTGCTAACCCAATTATTGGAAAGCGCTTGTAATGGCCATGTTTAGTAATCATCTTTCCACTGACGATCGACATCGTAACGATTCCGATCATAAATGGAATTAATTTCAAACCGGCTGATGTTGCGGAATCACCTTTTACTATTTGAAGGTAGAGCGGCAACATAATGATTGCGCCGAACATTCCAGCGCCGATGATAAATGCCATCACTGATGTAACTGAGAATGTGTGATTCTTAAAGAGGGTGAGCGGAAGAATTGGTTCTTTTGCCCGGCTCTCTTGGAAAATAAAGAGAAGGATTAAAGCTAGAGCTGCAGCAAGAGTTAGTAAAGTTTTCGACGATTGCCAACCATCTTGGGGGCCATAAACCGAAATTCCAAGTAAGAGCGCGGATACTCCGGAAACCAATAGCAATGCGCCTAGATAATCAATGCTGTGCTCGCGCTTTACTTTTGGAATGTGTAGTGACATCGAGGTAATGATTAGTGCAGCAATTCCAAATGGCAGATTTATATAAAAAATCCAACGCCATCCAGTAACTCCAAGAATTTGTGCATGGTCTGAGAAATAACCACCTAGAAGTGGACCGGCGACTGAAGAAAGTCCCCAAACTCCACCAAAGTAGCCTTGATACTTTCCACGTTCACGTGGCGAAATAATGTCTCCGATAATTACGAAGGTGAGTGACATTAAGCCACCAGCACCAAGTCCTTGAATCGCACGGAAGGCAATTAACTGGGTCATGCTTGTTGCGGCACCAGCAGCGAATGAACCAATTAAGAAAGTAATAATTGCGAATTGAAAGACTGGACGACGGCCGTAAAGATCAGATATTTTTCCGTAAAGCGGAGTAGATGCTGTTGATGTTAAAAGATAAGCAGTGACAACCCAGGTGTAGTGAGTAAGGCCATCGAAATCTTCGACAATGCTCTTAAGAGCTGTTGAAACAATTGTTTGATCAAGGGCGGCAAGGAGCATTCCGACCATAAGACCACTTAAAACGAACATAATTTCTTTGTGTGTGAGAGTTTTCGGGGCTACGTTATTTTTATTGGACATGATTAGGAGTTTACTAGGCAGCACTAGCAATCGAGTAATAGGGTGAGGCTATGAAGAGCATCATCGCGCAGGAATTGGTTAAAACGTATGACAAAGGAACAGTAAGGGCACTCGACGGGCTCAGTCTTGAAGTTGAAGAAGGAACTGTTCTTGGCTTACTTGGTCCAAATGGTGCGGGAAAAACCACAACTGTTCGAGTCCTAGCAACGTTATTAACACCAGATTCTGGAAGTGCAACTGTTGCAGGTATTGATGTTTTAAAACATCCAGATGAAGTTCGAAAAGTTATTGGATTATCTGGTCAGTATGCCGCATTAGATGAAACGTTAACTGGTTGGGATAACTTAACGATGTTTGGCCGTTTGTATCATTTAAATTCTGCTGCATCAAAAAAACGAGCCGAAG